>VGRQ01000660.1 GCA_016875315.1 Deltaproteobacteria bacterium
TCCACGTCACCTACCACTGCCCGGAGCGGTGCAGCTTCTGCTCCGAAGACCACCGGATGAAGGCCTACAACGCCTTCCCGGTCACCTTCGGGCGGGTGGCGCGCGTGCTCCGCGAGCAAGCCGAGCGGGGCGTGGAGGCGGTGCATTTCACGGGCGGGGAGCCGACGATCCACCCCCAGTTCGTGGAGATCCTCGCGCTCGCGAAGAAGCTGGGCCTGCGCACGAGCATCGGCACCATCGGCACGCGACTGGCCGACCCGGCCTGGGCCCTGGCCGCCATGCCCTACCTCGACGAGGCGCTGTTCTCGCTGCACGGGCCCGAGGCGCAGACCCACGACCTGCTCGCCGGCCGGGCCGGGAGCTTCGACCGCGTGATCCGCGCCATCGACAACGCCCGTCGTAAGCCGGGATTCCGCCCGTTCATCAACACCGTGCTCGTGCGCCAGAACGCGGCCCAGCTTGCCGACACCGTCCGCCTCGCCGCCGCGCACGACGCGGCGCTGGTGGTGGTGAGCAACCTGACTCCCGAGGGCGCAGGCGACGACCGCTACAAGAGGCTCACCCTGCGGCTCGACGAGATCCGTCCCCTCGTGGGGCCGGCCATCGAGGCGGCCGGTCGCGACACCATCGTGCGTTTCTTTGGCGTGCCGGCCTGCGTGCTCGGCGCGTACCGCGTGTATGCCAACGACGTGCACTGGAACCCGCGCGTCACCTTCGAGTGGGCGGCGCACCCCGGGAAGGTGTCGCTCGAGGGCATCTACTCCTGGCAGCCCGACCGCAAGCGCCAGCACGTGGCCGCCTGTGAGCGATGTGACTGGAAGCGGCTCTGTCACGGCGTGTTCGCACGCTACGTGCAAGAATACGGCGACCGAGAGATCTGCCCCGTCCCCCGATGAACGACACCCCGGCAACCCCCGAGCTCTGGCGCGACACCCGTCGCAACGTCGAGATCAACGTGGGGAAGATCTGCAACAACAAGTGCGTGTTCTGTCTCGACGGTCTCCCCGCCACCGACATGCGCCGCTACATGCCCTGGCCGGAGATGCAGGCGGAGATCCTGCGCTGGTACCAGTCGGGCACGCGCTCGCTCGGCTTCCTCGGCGGCGAGCCCACCACCTACCCGTGGATCGAAGACGCGGTGAGCTACGCCCGCGACCTCGGCTACACCCGCATCGCGGTGGCGACCAACGGCACCAAGTTCTTCCGCCACGACTTCGTCGACCGCATGCTCACCGCCGGGCTCACCCGGGTGACGATGTCGATGCACGGGCACACCGCCCGCCTCGAAGACGCGCTCACCCGCGTGCCGGGCAACTTCGAGAAGAAGAAGTCCGGGTTGAAGTACCTCCTGGCCCAGCGCGACGCCGGGAAGCTGCGCGACAACGTGTCGGTCAACATCGTCGTCAACGCCTGGAACTACCGCTACCTGCCCAACATGCTCAAGTTCTTCTACGAGCTGGGCCTCGACGACGTGCGCGCCAACTTCGTGCGCGCCGAGGGCTACGCGGAAACCGAGCACTCGCTGATCCCGAGGCTGACAGACGTGGTGCCCTACGTGCTCAAGGCGGTGTTGCTCAACGAGTTCCACTTCAAGCGCACCTTCACGCTGGGCAGTTTCCCCCTGTGCGTGCTGCCGCCCGAGCTCCTCGGCAACAAGGCGCTGGCCCGGAAGTACGTGGGCGAGTTCCGCGACCTCGACACCGACTGCTCGATCAAGACGCTCACCGCCGACGGTTTTCCCGATGGCATCGCGCAGATCGAGGAGGGGCGGGCGCGCTTCAACTGGCAGGACCGCAAACGTTTCGACCTCAAGGCGCAGCCCGAGCACCGTTGTGGGGGCTGTCGCTATGCCTCGGTGTGCGAGGGGGTGTGGAAGAACTACCTCCCCGTCCACGGCGACGCCGAACTGCATGCGATCCGCTGAACAGCCACGGGACGGCCACGCCCGGCCCTTTGTCGCGACACGGGTGGCCCCCGACATCCAGGTGATCCGCCGCCCGGACACCTCTACCCGGCCTTCGGCCGACGGGTCCTGTCGGCCCTGGCGTCCCCATCGGCTGCGCTGCGCTCCGCGATGGGGCGCGCCAGGACCGCCACCCGTCTCCCCGACGGGTGTCCGGGCGGCTCGATCACGTTTGCCGACCCCGCTGCGATCGGGCCGGGCGTGGCCTCGCTCCTAGATGCTGTGGACGGATCTTCGCGTTGGCTTTGGCTGTAACAATGCGTGCAAGTTCTGTGACCAGTTGGAGGGCGGTGACGCGAGCACTGAGGCGATTGCGACAACGCTGGCGGCGATCCCCCATCGCGACGGGGTGATCCTCGCCGGTGGCGAGGTGACAATGCGGCCCGACCTTCCCGTGCTCCTCGCGACGGCGCGGCGGCTCGGGTTCAGGCGGGTGGCGATCCAGAGCAATGGCCGGATCCTGGCCGCGCGCGGGGCGGCGGCGCACCTGCGCGCGCAGGGGCTCAGCGCCGCGGTGATCGCCATCCACGCCGACCGTGCCGATGTGCACGACTGGCTGGTGTCGGTCGAGGGCGCGTGGCGACAGGCCACGGCCGGGGCGCGAGCGGCGGCGGCGTGTGGCATCAACACCCGCCT
>VGRQ01000661.1 GCA_016875315.1 Deltaproteobacteria bacterium
GACGCCAACCACGCGCTCTTTAGCGGGAACATCGCCTCGCGCGCGTAGCGCGGGTCGGTGCGGGTGAGGCGCCCGGGGCGGTCGCGCCACGCGAGCACCTCGCGGTCGAGGTTGTACAGCCCGTGGCCGGCCCCGGCGAGGCGCAGGAACAGGTCGTAGTCCTCGGCGAAGTCACCGTCCCGCCACCCACCGACCGAGCTCAGCGCCTCGGCGCGAAAGGTGCTGGCCGGGTGGAACATCGGCGACTCGACGAGGATCTCGCGCGCGGGGTGGCGCACGGAGTTCACCCAGTCGACATAACGCTGCATGAAACTTGGCACCTCGCCGCCGTCGGCCACCGCGCGTGCCCGCCCGCCCACCGCGGCCACCTCGCGATTCTCCACGAGGTAGGCGCGCTGCGCCGGTAGCCTCCCCGGGAGCACGAGGTCGTCGCAATCCAGCCGCGCGATCAACTCGCCACTGGCCACGCTCCGCCCGTGCTCCAGCGCGGCGACGATGCCCCGGGGCGGCTGGTGCAACAGGCGCACGCGGGCGTCGCGAGGCAAGACAGTGGCGGGGTCGTCGCGACTGCCATCGTCGACCACCACCACCTCGTCGCCGGGCTCGGAGTCCGCGAGGGCCGAGGCCACGGCCTCGCCGAGCCAGCGGGCCCCGTCGCGCACGGGGATGAGCCAGGAGGCTCTCAGCCGCGCCGCTCCGCCTCGCCCTTGAAGGCGGCGAGCGTGGCAGGGAGGCTCTTCTCCACCAGCGTCTTCATCACGCTGCCGGGGACGAACATGCCCACGTCGAGGTCGATGAAGTAGTCCGCGTGGGTGCGCGCGCCTCCGTCGAGGGGGGCGAGGTCCCAGCCGCCGTTGTTGGCGCGGAAGGTACCCTCCACCAGCGACCAGCGAAGCTGGGTGGGCGACAGTTGCTCCAGGCGGAGCGTGTAGTCGATGCGACGCACCACGCGCACCGCGAACTTCACCACCCAGGCCGGGCCCTCGCGCCGCAGGACGTTGGACTCGAGCATCTCTGGCACGAACCGGGGGTAGGCAGCGAAGTCGGTGATCACCGCCATCACCTTGCCGGGCGACACGTCGATGTCGATGGACTGGCGCGCAGCTGGCATCGCTAGCGCCTGCGCCGACGCCGCTTCCGGCCGCCGCCGCCTTGCGACTCCGTGCCGGGACCGGGGGGGGGCGTGTCGCCCGCCTGGACCTCTTCGCCGAAGCGAGCGCGCACGAGGTTGGCGAGCGCGCGGTGGGTGCGCCGCCGCAGCCCGGGGTCGAGGGCGAGCAATCGGAAGGCCTCGGCGCGGGCGCGGAGCAGGGTCTCGCGGTCCTGGGCGGGCTCGGCCCAGGCGAAGCGCGGCACGTCGGCGGCCTCGGGACCAAGCACGGCCTCGACGCCGCGTCGCGACACGTCGAGGTCGGCGATGCGGAAGCCGTCAGTCTCGCGGGTGATGAGCTCGAGCGCCGCCGCGCTCTCCTCGCCCACCTCCTCGCTGCGGACGAAGAAACAGGCCGAGCGGGCGAAGCCGTTGGCCACGTGGTTGCGGAGGCGATGCAGGCGGACGAGGTCGAACTGCTCGGCGTACTCCGCGATCAACACCGCCGCGTTGGGCACGATCGGGCCCTCCTCGAAGGCGGTGGTGGCCAGGAGCACGTCGACCCGCCGGTGCTGGAAGTCGTCGTAGGCGCGGAATCGCTCCTGCGCGGTGAGCCCGCCGGAGAAGATGGCGATGCGCGCGCCCTTGAGCGCCTCGCCTGCGAGCACCTCCGCCATGCGACGAGCCTCGGACGGGCTGAGCAGGTCGGCACCCCGGGGACCGAAGGGGAGGACCACGATCACCTGCCGCTTCTGCGCCAGTGCCTCGCGGGCGGCGGCGTAGGCCTCGTCGCGAGCTGCCGCTGCCTGGACGCGCACGTCGACGCCCTGCCCAGGGGGGGTGTCGACCACCGTCACCGCGAGCTGGCCGAACACCGTCAACGCCAGCACCGCGGGCACCGGGGTGGGCGTGTTCACCAGCAAGTGCGGTCGCGACCCCTCGCCGGCGAACTTCGCCATGTCGGGCACGAAGTAGTGACCGCTCTCCTCCACCACCACCAGGCCCACGCGCTTCGCCTCGGGAGGCGCGTCGAGCAGCGCGTGGGTGCCATACACCACGAGGGTCTCGCCCTTGCGGAGGGCATCGGCCTGGGCGCGGGTGGGTACGCCGGCCAACAACAGTGGTTCTATGCCCAGAGACCGGAACCACTCCAGCGCAAAGACGTGGTGGTGCTCGGCAGAGCGCGCGTCGGCGGCGCAGAAGAAGACCGCCTGCTTCGACTCGGCCACCATCGTCATCGCCGCGCGCACCACCGCGCCCTTGCCCGACCCCACCTCGCCCTGGAGCAGCCGCTCCATGGGGACGGGGCGACGCAGGTCGCGACGGATGGCGTCGAAGGCTGCTTCCTGGGCGTCGCTGAACTGCCAGCCTGCCATCGCCAGCGCTCGGCTGACACCCTCGTGCGCCGCGGGCACCGCCACCGCGCGCTCGCGGCGCTCGCCGCCGCGCGAGAGGGCGATGCCGAGCTGGATCTGGAGCAACTCGTCGAAGGCCATGCGCTGCCGCG
>VGRQ01000662.1 GCA_016875315.1 Deltaproteobacteria bacterium
CTCCCGGCCCCTGGCCACCCTCCCCCGCGAGCGGGGGAGGGACGCTGGGCGAGGTCGATATCGAGCGGCCCCCTCCCGGCCCCTGGCCTCCCTCCCCCGCGAGCGGGGGAGGGACGCTGGGCGAGGACGCCGTCGATGTCGCCCCGGGCGCCGCCGTGATCCACCACGCCAGCGCCCCCCCGAGGAGGGCCACCAGCACCACCAGGATCGGGCCGCGCCCGCCCACTCAGCCCGCGTTGCGGTAGGCGGTCACCAGCACGGTGCGGTCGTCGCCGCCCATGTTCGCGGTGAGCCCCACCGTCGGCAGCGACTTCACCTGGTAGTCGCCGCACTTGCCCTTCATCTGGCGCCAGATCTCCACCGCCTGCTTCACGCCGGTGGCGCCCACCGGGTGACCGAAGCCGATGAGGCCGCCGCCGGTGTTGACCGGGATGCGGCCGTCGATCCGCGTGGCGCCGCTGGCCGCGAACTTGCCGCCCTGGCCCGGCTCGCAGAAGCCGAGGGCCTCGTACATGAGCAACTCGGTGACGGTGAAGCAGTCGTGGACCTCGGCCACCTGCACGTCGCCCGCGCCGATGCCGGCGGCCGCGTAGCACTTGCCCGCGGCGTCGCGCGTGGTCCAGAGCTGCGAGAGATCGCCGTCGTCGTAGAGCGAGGCGGTGCTGTGGCCAATGGCGAGGATCTCGATGGCATCAGCCTCGGACTTGCCCAGTCGTCGCAAGCCATCAGCACTCGCGACGATGGCGGCGGAGGCGCCGTCGCTCACCTGCGAGCAGTCGCTCATCTTGATGTAGGGCGCGAACTCGGCATTCTGGAGGAAGGTGGGGTTCTTCTCGCTCGCGGCCGAGGCGGTGTCGAGATCCATCCGCCGCGCGCGCATGTGGGCCAGCGGGTTCTTGTTGGCGTTGGCGTAGGCCTTCACCGCCACGTGGCCGATCTCCTCCTCGGACACCCCGAAGGCCTCCCGGTAGACCTTGGTACGACGCCCGAACAATGCCGGGAAGGTGAAGTCGTCGATGGACCGCTGGCGCCGGTAGTGCGAGGCGCGGGCGAGGTAGTCGGCCCCGACGCGCGCGCTCTCGTTGGTCTGCACCTCCACGCCGGCGGCGAGGACCACGTCGCAACCGGCCTTGATGGCATCGACGGCGCAGGCGAGCGCCAGCCCACCGGAGGCACAGGCGCCCTCGGTGCGGGTCATCGGCTTGTTCACCAGCGCGGGGTGACTCCCGGCCAGCGCCGCGCCGAGGTGGCCCTGCTGGCAGAACAGCTCGCCGACGAAGTTGCCGACGTAGCCGCGCTCCACCGCCCCGGGATCGGCACCGAGGGTGCTGAAGGTGTCGTTCACCGCGGCGCGGAGCAGCTCCTCGATCCCCGGGTTCTCGCGCTTGCCGAAGTCGGGGTGGTTCTTCCAGATGTAGTCGGGGTTCCCCTTGCCGAGGAACTGGGTGTTGGCTCCGCCAAGGAGGAAGACGCGACGGCTAGACATGAGGGCTCCGAAAAGGCGCCCCGCCTATCCCGGCCGGCGGCGACTAGCCGGCAGCGACCCTGCGTTCGCGTAGCAATCGCTCCACCTCGGGGTGCACCTGGTACACGGTGATCACCGTGCCGAAGGTGTTCTTCCACTGGCGAATGCGCTCGCGGCTGACGCCGAACTCGTCGGCGAGGGTCTGGCCGCTCTCGGCGTTGGCCAGGGCCTCGAGGAGACGGCGGAACTTGGTGCGCCCGTAGCTCTTGATGAAGTTGCGGGCGACGCGCTCTCGACTCCGGGCTGTGGCGATCGGCATGGGTTTGACCTCGGTAATTGCCTGATGCTGAGTCCAGGGCTTTCCCGCCCTGCATGCCCAGTGTACACCGTCCCGTTGACGTGTCAATGCACGTGGAACACAAAAGTGATGGTCGAATCTACATCAATGATTCGACATCATATTCTTGTCACTAACTGTCCATAACTCCACACGAATACCGTCATTGACAAGCCTGTCAATCCACACCCGCTGGCCATCGCGCAACGTGTCTCCAGGACCCTTGACCTCGGCGAGAAATGCCGTTTCGGGGAGCGTAGACGGCAAGGCGCCGGGGACGCTCGTCGAATTCCCACCGAGCACCAGCAGGTCGGGGAGGCCACGCGCCGCGTCGAAACCGCGGCGCAGTAGCTCGGAGAGCACGCTAGCGAGCAGATCTCCGGGCAACTCGAGGGCCAGTTCCAGGGCGAGATCCGGTCGCACGAGGCCCGCGAGGATCTCCCCGCCGTAGCTCTTGGCAAAGGGCGCGATGCCCTCGGCGCGAAGCCTGCCCAGGGCGCGGTCCGCGGCGTCTTGACGCGCGCCGTAGAAGGCAGCTGTTCCGAGGTCAAGGGGCCCGGAACGACGCGGTGTCGGCAGGCGTCCCGGCACGGGCAACCAGTACAGTTCGCGGAACACCAGCGCGAAGCAGCTCGTCCAGAACCAGTTCTCGGCGTGGACGCAGCGACGCCCGGCCGCCTCGACGAGGGCCACCACCGCCGCCTCCACCGGGACCGGCCCGGCAGGGCTCGCCCACAGGGGACGGGCGCCCGATCCCGACCGCGCCATCCGAAACCGCC
>VGRQ01000663.1 GCA_016875315.1 Deltaproteobacteria bacterium
ATGCGCAGGCGCAGGTGCGTCCACGGCCCGTGTCGCGACACGGCGAAGTCGCGACTGTCGTGGGCGTGGAGCTTGTGGGGCGAGAGAATCTCCTGCCAGTCGCCCGAGCTCACCAGCATCGAGGGGGGCGCGCCCGGCCAGTAGAGCGCGTCGACGGCGGCGCGGTCGGGGTAGTTGCCCTTGAAGTGGTGCGTCTGGAGGGTGAGCGAGTCGATGCGCCCCGGCTGGCCCAGCCGCAGGATGATCCAGTCCATGCCGGGCGGACGGCTCCGGCGCGTTTCCCAGCCGTTGGACATGATGGGCGACTCGCCGGGGAGGACGAGGTTGCCCATCGGCGAGAAGAAGCTGTCGCTGGCCACCAGGGGACAGCCCCCGTGCGCGAGCGCGGCGAGGTCGAGACGACCGGTGCTGGACTCGGGCGCGGGCACGCCGTACACCCGGAGCCGGGCGATGCCGCCGTCGGGCACCATGTTGAGCCGGACGTGGGTGTAGCTGTGGGTGGACACGCTGGCGCACACGTTGGACGAGCCGCGCTTCATCGGCGTTTCCGGGACGATCACCGACCAGTTGGCGTGGTCGCGCAGCCACTCGCCGGTGGCGTCGGCCGAGGCGGTGGTGCCCTCGATCGACGCGAAGGGGCCGTGATTGCCGAGGAAGTGGCTGGTGTCGATGTCGGCGGCGCGCACGATGCCGGGCACGCCGAGCTTCACGATGCACCAGTCGTGACCGGGAACGCGCTTGCGTCGTGACTCCCAGCCGTCCATCTCCTTGCCGCGGTCGGTGTAGGTGGACGGGTCGAAGCGGGCCGGCTCGGGCTCGAGCAGGCGATCCATCCCGGCGAAGTAGTCGTCGGAACAGAGCAACGCGCGGCCGCCGACGGTGCGCGAGGCGAGGTCGACGAGGCCGGTGAAGAGGGCAGGAACGCCGACGATCTCGGCCATCTAGGACTCCGATAGCAAGGGGCGCCCGCGTGGCGGGCCGACGATGTTGTCACCATCGTAAACCCGCTCGCCGGCCAGCCAAGTGGCGGCGACGCGACCTCGCAGGCGGCGGTCGCGGTAGGGGGTGAGGGGATGGCGGTGGAAGAGCCGCGCCACGTCGACCACCTCGGCGCCATCGGGATCCCAGGCCACCAGGTCGGCACGGAAGCCCGGCGCGATCCGTCCCCGGTCGCGCAGGCCGGCGAGCGCCGCCGGGCCGGCGGTCATCCAGCGGGAAATGGTCGCGACGTCGTGACCGCGGGCCGCGGCCTCGGTCCATACCGCCCGCAGGCCGAGCTGCAGCGAGGCGATGCCGCCCCAGGCGTCGAGGAAGTTGCCCGTGTCGAGCCGCTTGAGCGCGGGGGTACACGGGCTGTGATCGCTCACCACGAAGTCGATGACGCCCTCGGCCAGGGCGGCCCACAGCGCGGCGCGATTGGCGTCCTCGCGGATGGGAGGTGCGCACTTGTAGGTGGTGTCGCCGTCGGAAACCTCCTCGGCGCGCAGGCAGAGGTAGTGCGGGCAGGTTTCCGCCGTGATCGGCAGGCCCTCGGCCCTGGCGGCCCGCAGGATGGGGAGGGCGGTGGACGAGCTGAGGTGCACGATGTGCGCCCGGCAGCCAGTTTCCCGCACCAGGTTGACGATCATCGCCACCGCGCGGTCTTCCCACTCCTTGGGACGGCTGTGCAGGTAGGTGGCGTAGGCGCGCGGGTCGGCGTCGTCCTGGCGCAGCTCGCTCTCCAGCTCCGCGTGCACCAGGAGCGGTCGGTCGGCTTCTCGCAAGATCGACATCGCCGGGCGCAGGTCGGCCTCGGTGGAGCGGGGGAAGTCGTCGATGCCGGAGTGGCAGAGAAAACACTTGAAACCGCGGGCGCCGGCCGCCGCCATCGGGGCGAGCTCGGCGGCGTTGCCCGGGACCACGCCCCCCCAGAAGGCCACGTCGACCGCGAGCTGCCCGGCCGCGGCGGACGCCTTCCGGTGCAGGGCGTCGAGCGTGGTGGTGACGGGGATGCTGTTGAGCGGCATGTCGACGAGGGTGGCCACGCCGCCGGCCGCCGCCGCCCGGGTGGCGGTGGCGAAACCTTCCCACTCGGTGCGCCCCGGCTCGTTGATGTGGACGTGCGCGTCGACCAGCGCGGGCATCAGCACCAGCGGCGACACGTCCTCGCCCTCCACCCGGCCCTCCGCCACGCGACACACCCGGCCCTCCTCCACCTCGAGGGTGGCCGGCACCAGCCGCCCCTCGACGAGCACGCGCGAGCTAGACAGGGTGAGCATCGGGAAGGCGATGTATCGCGCCGGGATAAGACGCCGACCCCGCGGAGCGAGGCTTGCCCGACCCCCATCTCGTCGACTGGACCGCGATGATCCTGCGCTGGTTCCACCTCGTCACCGGGGCGGCGTGGATCGGGGCCTCGTTCTACTTCGTGTGGCTCAACAACCACGTGCGCCCGGTCGACTCGGGCGACGGCACGCCCGGCCTGAGCGGCGAGGTGTTCGCGATCCACGGCGGCGCCTTCTACCGGGTGTCGAAGTTCGGCGGTGCGCCCGAGAAGTTGCCCAGCGTGCTCCACTGGTTCAAGTGGGAGGCCTACCT
>VGRQ01000664.1 GCA_016875315.1 Deltaproteobacteria bacterium
TGAGTCCGAGCGACGCGAACCAGGCCCAGAAGTGCAGCGCCAGGAACAGGCCCCCCAGCACGGTGAGCCGCACGTCGTGTCGCGACATCCGCCGCGCGAAGGGCAGGGTGACCGCCGCCGCGAACAAGACCCGCCAGAAGGCCAGTGCCAGCGGCGACGCTCCCGGCGCCAGGCGCACCAGCGTCCCAGCTACCGAAACCGCGGCGATCGCCACGGCGAGCACGAGGGCAACGCGGCCCGCGGCGGGGGGGTTCTGCACGCCGCGCGCGTATCGCCCCCGCGCCCTCAGGCGCCGGTAAGCCACCCCACTTGCGCGCTCGCCCCCGGGGACATAGCCCCGCCGTCCACCTCGTGGTCGCAGGGAAGTCGGTGCAATTCCGACGCTGGCCCGCAACCGTGAGGGGTCAAGCCCCGCCACTCGCCACTGGGATGCGTCCTGGGAAGGCGGCGGGGACGATGGCCCCGAGCCGGGAAACCTGGCCGCGAGATGGACGCAAGGGCCCTCGTGGCCCGATCCCCGGAGCCGGGATGCCGCGTCCGACCGTGCCCCCCGTGGGCCACCGTCGCTCGGCAGCCCGCTCCGGAGTCCTCCCGGAGCCGTCCTGTTCTTGTTCGCCCCCATCGCTGCCGCTGCCGACGAGGAAGTGATCGTCGAGGGCGAGGCGCTGGCGGCGCCCGATCCCTCGCGCACCTCGGCGAGCGTCACCGTGCTCGCGGCCGACGAGTCGCTGGCCCGCGGCGTGGGCGTGGCCGACTTGGTCGACACCGCCGCCGGCGCGCAGGTGCAGCGCCTCGGCGGCCTCGGCGACTTCTCGGCGGTGAGCATCCGGGGCTCCACCCTGCGACAGGTGGAGGTCTTCCTCGACGGCATCCCGCTCAACCCCGACGGTGCCGACGTGGTGAACCTCGCCGAGCTGCCGCTGAGCGGCTTTTCCCGCGTGGAGGTGTGGCGGGGCAACGCGGCGGCGAGCTTCCTCGCCTCGCCGATCGGCGGCGTGGTCAACCTCGTCTCCCGCGACGCGGGGCCCGCCGAGCTCAGCGCCAGCTACGGATCCTGGGACAGCGCGCGGGCCACCGCCTTCGCCAGCCACGAGCTGGTCCCGGTGGCGCGCGGCCACGCGGGCGACCCGGTCGACTTCCAGCTCTTCGCCGACGCCTTCCACACCCGCGGCGACTTCGTCTACTTCGACGACAACGCCACCACCTACAACGTCCTCGACGACCACTTCAAGGCGCGCGACAACAACGACAAGCGCCAGGCCAACGCCCACGCCCGCGCCCGGGCCGAGCGCGGCGATCTCGTCTTCACCCTGCTCGACGCCCCCCTGTTCCGCGAGGAAGGCTTGCCGGGCGCCACCACCATCCCCGCCGAGGCGGCCCGGCTCCAGACCACCCGCAACCTCGCCGTGCTCGCCATCGACGCCCCGGGCGCCGGGGGAAGCGTTTACCATCTCTTCCGCGAGGAGATCCTCGACGACCGCGCGGGCGAGGTGGGCACCGGGCAGCAGTGGCGCGCCGACCGTTACCACACCCTCGGCCTGCGGGGGCGCCTGGCCTTCGCCCCGGCCGAATGGGTCGTCCCCACCCTCGCCGCCGGCGGGCGGCTCGACCAGCTCCGCACCCACGATCTGCTCGGCAACGCCGAGGAGATCGATCACCGTCGCGCCAGCGGCAAGCTCGCCGCCAGCGCCGACCTGCGTTTCTGGGGCGACCGGCTCACCCTCTCCCCGGTGCTCATCGCCTCGGCCATCGCCAGCGACACCGATACCGTCGACCTCGCCACCGATCCTCGCCTGGGCGTCCTCTTGCGTCCCCTCCCCGTCCTGGCGCTCAAGGCCAACGCGGGCCGCTACTTTCGCCCGCCCGACCTGACCGAGCTCTACGGCGACCAGGGCGCGCTGGAGGGCAACGACGACCTGTTGCCCGAGCGCGGCACGCAGGCCGACCTCGGCGGGCGGCTCGATCTCCCCCCGGCCCACTGGGGACGACTCGCGCTCGACCTCTGCGCTTTCTGGCTCTGGAGCGAAGATCGCATCATCTGGGTGCAGAACAGCCAGTTCACCCTCTACCCGGTGAACTACGGTAAAACCGGCGTGCAAGGCATCGAGGCCGCCGTCGATGCCACCTTGATCGATCACCTCGACCTCGCCGCCAGCCTCACCTGGCAGAAGAGTCTCAACCTCACCGCCGGCTCCTCGCTGGTGAACAACGAGCTGCCGAGGACCCCGCCACTCGACGTGAACCTGCGCGCCTCGCTCTTCGCGGGACAGCGCGCCCGCCTCGGCTACACCTACACCTACACCGCCCCCAACTACTGGGACGGCGCCAACCTCTACCTCTCCGCGCCCCGCCACCTGCACGGCGCCTTCCTCCGCCTGCAACCCACCGTCCGCTGGCCGAGCATGGAACTCGCCGCGCTCAACCTCCTCGACACCCTCGTCGAGGTCGTCCCCCGCGACCCCGCCGACGAGGACGACGCCGACCTCGTGGTGGTGGCCACCGAGGACTTCATGTCCTATCCCCTTCCCGGGCGAACCTTCATTTTCACCCTCGCCTGGGCGATCTAGACCCTC
>VGRQ01000665.1 GCA_016875315.1 Deltaproteobacteria bacterium
CCATCGGCACGCTCGTCGTGGACCTGGGCGAGGACTACCGGGCCCAGGTGCGACTCGCCGAGCCCGATCGCACCGTGCTCGGCGCCGACCTGCGCTTCGACCCCGCGCGCCACCTCGTCACCGTCGACGGGCTCGACGTGGAACTCGGCCCCGGCGTGCGTGCCCAGGGGCGCGGCACCCAGCGGGCACAGTGGCTCCGGGAGGGCGGGGTGGCAGGGGTACACCTCGACCTCGCCGTCGGCCGCTCGGGCAGCGTGGCCGCCGACGGGGGCTTCGGCGTGTCACGTCGCGACACGCTCGTGCTCAGCGTCCGCGACTTCGACCTCGCCGACCTGGCGCCGGTGCTCGGCCCCTCCCTCGCGGGCTACCAGGGCGCGGTACACGCGGGCCTCGGCCTCGTGGGCACGCTCGACGACGTGACGGTGGAGGGCTCGGTGACGGTGCTCGACCTCGTGGCTCCGGGCCTGCTCCGGGGGGCCCAGGTGGCGGTGGGCATCGAGGGCGACGGCGGGACACTCCGGATCGAGGGCACGGTGGCCGACGCCACCGCCGAGCGGGTGCGTTTCTCAGGCTCAGCTCCCCTGCTCGTGTCGCGACAAGGCGTTCGCCTCCGGCAAGACGGCCCCCTGCGCCTGCACCTCGCGGTCCCGCCCGTCGAGAGCAGCACGCTGTCGTCCCTGCTCGATGGTCGCCCCCTGCCCGAGGCCACGGCCAGCCTCGCCCTCGACCTCGGGGGCACCACGCTCGAGCCCACGGCCACGCTGACGAGCAGCCTCGACCTGCCCCTCGGCGGCGAGGGACCGAGCGTGCGCACCTGGGTCGATGCCACCCTCGCGGGCGGATTCCTCGCTGGCCGGGTGGTGGTCAACCAGGCTTTCCAGTCGCGTGCCGAGCTGTACGTGGCGCTCCCCGTGCATGTCGACGTGGCGATGGCGTGGCTCCGTGGAGGCAGCGCCCGGCCGAGCCGGGAGGCGCTCCTCGGCGACCTCAACGGCAGCGTCATCCTCAAGCAGTTCCCCGTCCCCACGCTGCGTCGGCTCGCCCGCGTGGGCTGGGACGTGGACGGCAACATCCAGGGCGCCTTCGCGCTGTCGGGCAAGCCCTGGGCGCCGCGCCTCGCGGGGGGCGTCAACCTCGCCAGCGCGCGGCTCGGCGACATCCCCGTGTCGCCGGCCACCGTGGAACTTGCACCCTCTATATTCGGTTATCGCGTGGACATGCGCCTTGGCTTCGGTAGCCCGGAGCGTGCCGAGCCCAGCGGCGTGTTCGCGCGCGCCCGCGCCGAGGCGGCGCCGGAGGCGGACTGTGTCGACGGGGAGGGCTCGGGGGAGCTCACCGTGCGCGGCCACGTGCCGCTGGGCGACGACTTCGCGCTCGACAAGCCCGGCCTCTTGCTGGAGATCGGCGGCGCGGGCCTGCCGGTGGCGGGGCTGGAGGCCCTGGACCTCGGCGTCATCGACGCGATGGGCTGCCTCGTGGCAGCGGGAGAGGTCACGGGGACCCTTTCCAAGCCCACCATCAACCTCGGGTACTACCTCCGCGACGGCGCGCTCACGCTCTCGCCCCTGGGCCTGCGGCTCGACGACCTGCGCCTGCGCGGCCGCGTGCAGCCGGGCAGCGCAGTCATCGACCAGGTCACCGCGCGCACCGCGCCCGCCTACGCCTCCGGCGAGTTGCGAGAGCTGGGGCTCGGCCACGGCGAGATCGACGCGAGCGCGAAGTTGAAGCTCGACGGCTTCCGTCCCCAGTCGCTGGAGGGCGCCGTCAAGCTCGACCGCGCCTGGCTGGTAGCCACCGCCGACCGCCGGGCCCAGGTGTCCGGCGAGCTCACCGTCGCCAGTGACGGCCGCGCCCTCGACGCGCGCGGCAAGGTCCGCGTCGACAACGCCTACGTTCACCTGCGGGAGCGGTTCTTCGAGTCGAGCCGGGGCACGGTGCTCCACCCCGACATCCACCTGTCGGCGCCCGGCGCGGCGGCCAGCGCCGTGGCCTCGGGCAGCACACCCGCCTTCGCACTGGCGCTGCGCCCGAAGATCGACGTCGATCTCGCCCGCAACGTGCGCGTCGACGTGGCGATGCCGCTCCAGGGGGCCTACGGCGACCTCGCGCGGTCCTTGTCCACGGTGGTTGTGGAGACCGAGCTCGACGGCCAGGTGCGGCTCGACCACAAGGGCAACGAGCTGCGCATCACCGGCGAGGTGGAGCCGCAGCGGGGGCGCGCCGAGGTGCTGGGCCGGCCCTTCGAGCTCACCGAGGGAACGGTGGCCTTCACCGGCGCCGACTACCGGCAGCCGGTGCTCGACCTGGAGGCGGTCCACGCGAGCGAGTACGGCGACATCAACGTGGCCATCGGCGGCGTCGCCGGGGCGCCGACCCTCGACTTCTCCAGCGACGAGGTGTCCAACGAGGTGGCCATCGAGATCCTCGTGCTCGGCAAGCCCATCGCCGAGATGGAGGCGGGCGAGGGCAACGGCACCCAGGCGCTCGCGCTGGTGTCGGCCATGCTGCGCAACGAGGTGAGGGAGGGCGTGGCCTCCACGCTCCACCTCGACCGCGTGGAAGTGACC
>VGRQ01000666.1 GCA_016875315.1 Deltaproteobacteria bacterium
CGAGGCCAAGCGCGCCGCCATCGCCGCCCTGGGCGCCACGCCCTGGCCCTACGACAAGGTGGGCGCTCGCGACATCGACGTGGTGGTGGAAACCGTCGGGGCGCCCACCTGGGCCACCTCGATGAAGGCGCTGCGCTGGGGCGGGCGACTGGTGTGCTGCGGCGCCACCGGGGGCCACGAGGTGCCGCTCAACCTGCGGGCGCTCTTCTTCAAGCAGGTGGACGTGCTCGGCTCGACCATGGGGACCAGCGCCGACATGCTCGCGGCCTGGTCGCTCGTGGCCCGGGGACAGGTGCGTCCCCTCGTACACGCCATGCTCCCCATGTCGCGACTGGGCGATGCCCACGCGCTGCTCGAGGGGCGCGAGGCGATCGGCAAGGTGGTGGTGGAGCAAGACCTCGATGGGTAGCGGCTACCAGCGCGACCCGTCGTTGCCGCGATGGTGGCCCGGCCCCGGCGCCGGCGGCACCTGGAAGGCCGAGCCTGCCGACTTCGTGGTGGAGGAGCGGCCGCTGGCCTGCCCCCCCGGCAAGGGCGTGCGCTGGTACCTCGTTCGCCGTGCTGGTCGCGACACTGTCGACGTGGCGCGCGACCTCGCCCGCGCCGCCCACGTCGGGCCCGACTGCGTGAGCTGGGCCGGGCTGAAAGACCGCGAGGCGCTCGTGACCCAGCGCTTCACCGTCGACGGGGGACGGCCCGTGTCGCGACTGGTCGGCGCGGAGCTGCTCGACAGCGGCACCACGCGCCACATGCTCCGCCCCGGCGAGCTCGAGGGCAACACCTTCGTGCTGCGCATCCGGGGCGGCAGCCCGGTGGTGGCCGCTCGTCGCCTCGCGACGATGCTCAGGGTGCCCAACCGCTTCGGCCCGCAGCGGGTGAGCCACGGCGCGCCCGAGGCCGGTCGGCGCATCCTGCTCGGGCGAGAGCGCCGCGTCGACCCGGTGCGATCCCGCTTCGCGCTCTCGGCCTGGCAGGCGTCGTGTTTCAACCGCGTGCTCGACCATCGGGGCGCCGCCGCGCTCGAGGGCGACCTCGTGGACAACGGCGTCGTCACCGGGCCGCTCTTCGGGGCGCGCATGCGCTGGCCCCGCGCCGCCGCGCTCGCCCTGGAGGAGGGCATCCTCCGCGAGGAGGGGCTCCCGGAAGGCGCGCTCGACCGCGTAGCCCACGTCATCCCCGGCAGCCGGCGCCCGCTGTGGATCACCCTCGACGAGGCAAAAATCGAACACGCGGAAGACGGTTTCGTCCTCCGCGTTTCGCTCCCGCCGGGCAGCTACGCCACGGCGGTGTTGCAGGAGTTGCTCTAGTTCGCGTTGGGAACGGGGCCCTTGCCCATCTTCACGCCGTGCGCCACGATGGTGGCGCAGCGCTTGCCGAAGATCGGTGTGCCGAACTTCCCGAGCGTCAGACCATCTGTAGTCACGTGCGTTCGCCGCGCCGCGAGGTGAGTGGCCTCGGGCATCTTGTCGAGGGCCTCGTAGAGGGCGCGCTGCTCCTCAGGGTTACCACCACCGCCGAGAATCGCCCCGAGCGCCGCAGACGGCAGGCCCAAAATCGCGAGCGCCCCTTCACCACCGCCTGCCACGGACGCCTGACCGGCCTTGTCGACGAAGAGGTGGCCGAAGTCGATGCCGAACACATAGGTGCCGCAGGCCTCGGCGCTCGTCTCGCCAAGCACCGAGTAGTCGGCACTGGCGAAGCGGGAGCCGCTCGGGCCGAAGCCGGGGGCGTTGTGGTTCTTGTAGGAGCAGCCGGCGAGAACGGCGAAGGCGGCAGCGGCGATGGCGAGATTGCGCATGAGTTGAACCTCTGGGAAGAAAAAGGAGGCGAGCCCTGCTAACGCAGGTGCCTCCCGCGGCAAGGCGGCCCGGCAGCCGCCGCGCTAAGCGCGGGGGACGGTGAAACGATGCTGACCCTCGCGCTCCTTGCCTCCCTCGCCCACGCACCGAGATCGGCACCGAGCGCAAGATCGGCGCGGGTCTCGAGAGCGGCAACGGCGCGCTCGGCCTCTCGGGCAAGTACTTCCTCTCGCCGAGCGTGGGCGTGAGCGCGGGCCTCGGCAACTTCGGCAAGCTCCAGCAGCTCCGCCTCGACTTCGAGATGGACATCTTCACGCTTCGCGACGAGCCTTTCGGCCGCTTCGACCTCTTCTGGCTCGCCGGCATCGACACTGGGCTCTACCTGCTGCCCGGCGTGACGACGGGTCGCTTCGGGGTGGGCGCTGGCGTGGGCCTCGACCTGAAGCTCCACGACACGCCCTGCGAGGCCTTCATCCACATCGGGATGGGCGTCTTCCCCGTGGAGTACTGCACCAACAGCAACTCGAGCTTCTGCCTCCTGGCGCCCCGCGGGGGCCTCGGCGGGCGGTACTACTTCTAGGCGAGGATGACCCACCTCGCCTGGGTGCGCGGCTTGCCACCGTGGTGCGAGCCACTGCGCCTGCTCGGGCCCGGCGACTGGGCCGTCGAGGGGCGGACCGCCCACGCGACGCTCAGCACCTTCGCCGCCGCCGATCTCGACGCGCGCCTGCGCGGCATCGGCCTCGGCGGCAGCACGCTGGAGCTGA
>VGRQ01000667.1 GCA_016875315.1 Deltaproteobacteria bacterium
GTTGCCCGAGCCCGCCATCACCGCGAACACCCCCTCGTTCCGCTCGCCGACGAGCGCCTCCATGCTGCGCTCGCCCTCGACAGGGTCGTCGAAGCCGGTGCCAGGACGCCAGTTCTCGCCGACCTCCTGCGCGACGATGGTGACGAGGCCGATGCCGGCCGAGAAGTCGGCCGCGTCGTCGTTGTAGACGGTGGTGGTGACCTCGAGCGACCAGGCGCCGGGTTCGAGCGTGTAGTCGGTCACGACGGTAACCTCGTGGTCGGGCACCACGTCGCCGATCGCGCCGGTGGCCAGGCGCATGGGGGCCCCGCGGCCGGTGACGCGCACGTGGGCGCGGCCGTCGCTGCCGTCGCTCACCACGTCGACCGAGGTGGCATCCACCACGCGCGCGAGGCTCACCATCGGGGACAGCTCGTCGATCATGTCGCGACCGGGTTGTCCCGGCTCGCGCACGAGGTCGGCGTCGATGAGGTTGCCGCCGTAGTCCACGTAGTAGCCGGAGTCGCCCACCGCCTCGATGATGAAGCGCACGCGGCCGTTGTAGATCTTCACGTCGCCGAGCTGGCCCTCGGCGGAGATGCCGCCGAAGAGCGCGGCAGGATCGGTCACCACGCCGGCGCGCACCGAGGCGGGACCGAGGCGCTCGGTGAGGTCGGGCGCGCTGCCACTGGCGCTGTCGCCGGTGTCGTCGAGGGAAGGGCAACCGAGGAGGGCGAGCACGAGGGTGGGGGACATCGTGGAGTTGGTTAGCCCGGAGGGGTGCACTTTGCCGACCTCGCCAACGCCGCGAGCGCGCTGACGCTGCTGCGCCTCTTGCTCGGGGCGCTCGTGCCCTTCGCGGGGATCGACGCGCTGGCCTGGCTCTACGGGCTCGCCATCCTCACCGACGTGCTCGACGGCCCGGTGGCGCGGCGGCAAGGCACCGCGAGCCCGGCCGGCGCCACCCTCGACGCCTGGGCCGACAAGGTGCTGCACGTCAACCTCGCGTGGACCCTCGTCAACGCCGACCGCATGCCTGCCGCCTACATGCTCGCCTGGTTCTCGCGCGAGCTGATCCAGGCCGCGCTCATTCCCGTGCTCGTCCACCGCTGGCGCACCGGGATCGGCCAGCCGCAGACCAGCGCCTGGGGCCGGGCCACGGCGATCGGCCTGTTCCTCGCGGTGTGCTCGGTGCTCCTCGGCCTCGAGGCCTGGCCCGCCACCCTCCTCACCGGTCTACTTGGCACCGTCGCCGGGCTGGACTACGCCCGCGTACACTTGTCTCCCCTGCTCGCGCCCGCGCGCCCCCCCGAGGTTTCCCGATGCTGATCGCGCTCCTGCTCGCCTGCCCCGAGGTCGAGTCTACCAAGGACACAACTGACTATTTCCCCGGCGACGCCGACGCCGACGGCTACACCGCCGAGGAAGGCGACTGCAACGACGACGACCGGACCGTGCACCCCGGCGCGGAGGAAACCTGGTACGACGACATCGACCAGGACTGCGACGGGCTCTCCGACCACGACCAGGACGGCGACGGCGTGGAAGTGTCGAGCGACTGCGACGACACCAGCGCCGAGGTCGCGCCCGGCCTGCCCGAGGACTGCAACGGCATCGACGACGACTGCGACGGCGACATCGACGAGGACATCGAGGGGAGCGCCAGCGCCTACGTCGACGCCGACTTCGACGGCTGGGGCGACGAGAACGCCGAGATGGTCAGCTTCTGCGACGCCATCCCCGGGGGTTACTCGCTATTGCCCGGCGACTGCGACGACACCGAGCGCAGCGTGGCGCCCGACGCGCTGGAGATCTGCGACGGCCTCGACAACGACTGCGACACCGACATCGACGAGGACGCGGTCGACGCGACACCGTTCTACATGGACGCCGACCTCGACGGCTACGGTACCGAGGACGTGTGGGTGCGGGCCTGCGAGGCGCCCGAGGGCTGGAGCGAGGAGGTGGGCGACTGCGACGACACCCAGTCCGGCGTACACCCGCGCGCCGACGAGTATTGCAACGAGCGCGACGACGACTGCGATGGCACCGTCGACGAGAACGCCATCGACCGGGTGGAGAACTACGAGGACATCGACGGCGACGGCTACGGCGCCCCCGGCACCGACGACTTCCGCTGCGAGTACGCCGGCGTGTTCGACAGCACCGACTGCGACGACGAGGATGCCAGTGCCAACTCGGGCGCCACCGAGGCGTGCGACCTCGTCGACAACGACTGCGATGGCGGCATCGACGAGGAGCTCCCGGTGTACCCGGCGTGGACCGACGCCGACGGCGACGGTCACGGCGACGCCACGCTCTCGGCCCCCGATTCCTGCGGGAACGTCGGCGGGGTGGCCATCCTCGACGACGACTGCAACGACGCCGACGCGACCATCTCCCCCTCGGCCACCGAGGTGTGCGACGGCGTCGACAACGACTGCTCCGGCGACGTCGACAGCGACGCGGTCGATGCCAGCTTCTTCTACATCGACGTCGATGCCGACGGCTACGGCGTGTCGGGCGAGGGGCTCTTCCTCTGCGAGGCCTCCGGCGAGTACACCGTGACCCTCGACGGCGA
>VGRQ01000668.1 GCA_016875315.1 Deltaproteobacteria bacterium
CGGGGGGCCCACCGGCGGAGGACCACCCGGCGCCCCGTTGCCGCCCGGCGGCCCGGCCGCCGTCACGCCGCTACCCGCCTGCTCGGTGCCCACGGCGGCGACGTCTTCCTCGGCGGCCTGCCCGTCCTTGTCGGCGGCAATGCGGTCTTTGAGGGCGGCCTGCGCCGCGGCATTACTCCTCGGCGCCTGCGACACGCGACGCTGCTGCGCCTCGTTCTGCTCGGTGCTGACTTGCTGATCGCGGGTATCCGCGACCGGTTGGACAACAGGCTTCCGCGCGAGCACGGCCATGACGAACCCCGAGGCGACGAGGAGGGCCTTGCCACGTTACAGCATCAACGCGTCCTTTGCACCTCGATCCGGAGGTTTTTCAGTGGGCCACGCCGAATCGCGCCGCATCCTCCTCGCCGGCTGGAGCCCCACCGCCCTCGGCCAGGCCCTCGACGGCTTCCAGGCCATCCAGGGCAAGGGCACGGTCGCCGCGAATTTCGAGCTTCGATCTCATCGGAACGGCTGGCTGGAGCTGCGAGTGCCCGCGACGGCGCCCAGCTACGCCTTCCACAACCTCGCGGTGTGGCTCTCGGCGCCGCCCGACGTTGCGACCAAGCCTCGCGCGGTGGTGCTGGTGTCGGAGGGAACTGGCGACTGGGGCTACTGGCTCGTCCCCGGCCCCGACGACGCGATGCTCACCGGCGCGCGGGCCAACGGCGTGCCCTTCCAGGTCGACGTGCCGAGCGGCCAGGCGGTCGACATCCCCGAGAAGCGCCGGGCCCCGATGGCGACGGAGCTCGCGCTGGTCACCCTCGGCGTGCCGCGGGACATGCAGTCGCCCTTGCCGGGGGGGCCCGAGGCGTGCTTCGACCTGCACCTCGCCCCTCACGACCCGCCGTGGTCGATCTGCGAGCCCGGCACCCACTCGCCACCGCGCGCCGACACGCCGCGCGGCTGGGAGGTGTTCCGCCGCTGGTGGCTGGGGAAGTAGCGCGGCGAAGGCCCTCAGGCCCACGCGCGAAGGCGACGCCAGCTCGGGGTGGCCCGAAGGTCGCCGTCGCCGAGAGACGCGAAGCGCGGGTCGTTGAGAACGGTAGCGGCGACCAGCAGTGGCCGCGGCACGTCGAGCGCGCGAACGTGGGTGGGTGCCTCTGCCAGCAGGGCGGCCGCTCGACTGCGGCTGAGGTCGAGCGCAGCGGCCAGCAGCGAGGCGTTGCCCAGTCCCGCGAGGCTTGCCGTGCCGATCGCGTGTCGCCGCGCCTCGGGCCGGCGGCGAAGCTCGGCCAGGGGGTAGCGCCCCGTGGACGAGGCCGCAGCCAGCGCGGCCGCGAGCACCGCGTCCTGGCGGAACAGCTGTGGGAACGGCGTGCCGACCACGCTGGCGTCGGGATCAGAGGAGACGTACCGGTGGAAACCCTCGGGATCGCGCTGGACGGCCACCACCGGGCGCGTCACCAGCCCGCACGCGTCGCGATGAGTCGAGAGCGGCCACTCGAGCGGGCAGCCCGCGAGGTGCTCCCGCACGGGGTTGAGATGGATGTACCTCACGGTCCGGCGGCCGTGCAGCTCGTCCACCACCCGCGAGGGCTGCGGGTGACGCGCCCACACCGCCCCGCGCTCCCCCCGCGCGCGGTTCCGGAAGCGGGCGTACGCGGCCTCCGCCAGGACGAGTCGTTCCTCGGCATCGGGCCACTCGCCGAGGACGTGAACGTGGTGCGGCATCACGCAGAGTGCCGACAACTCCGGGAACTGCCGCACCAGGGCCCGGAAGAGCACCAGGCCCTCCGCCCAGGTGTGGAACAGCAGCGTTCCGCGCACCGCCCAGCCGACAAGGTGTTGGAGCATGCGCCCCCCTCAAGCAAGCGTCGTGCCACAGGTTCGAGGCGGAGAAAGTCGCTGGGCCTACCGACACTCGTCGCACGACGGGCGACGACCGTCACCGCCGGGCGGCCAGGCTTCCCCGGGCAGCCGGGCGCGACGTCGCAAGCACAGACGCTAGGGACAGTCACCGTCGCGAGCGATGATGCTCCCGACAGTGAACTCGTCATCGGGACGCCCGTGGTCCCCCACGAAAATGAGCCTTTATCCGTGGGCCTCCTCCGCAGCGGGGCGAGCACCGCGCCGCCACCGACTGCCACCAGCATCATCGCTCACGACGCGTCCTGCCTATAGCATCTGCGCTCACGACGCGGCGATCAGCCACCGGTCGCCGAAGGCGACGCGAAGTGAGCGTCGGCCCTGGGGGCCGCGCGCCCGGCAAGGGCGCGAGTGAACGAAGCCCGCCGGCTGGAGCCGCGCGGCGAGCGCGGCGTGAAGCCGGGCTCGAAGCCCGGCGGGCAGCGGGCGCTAGGGGGGAAACCCGCCAACGCGGGTTCCCCCCCCCCAGGCAACTAGATCCCTTCCATGGCGGCGATGCACTCCTCCGCGACCCTCGCCCGCAGTTGCTCGGAGAGGCCCATCTCGTCGAACAGCGGCAGCGGGTCGGGCGGGGCCATCCCGGGGAGATACTCGCCGGCCACCGAGCGGGCGAGGTGCCAGCAGGCGGTCACCGCCG
>VGRQ01000669.1 GCA_016875315.1 Deltaproteobacteria bacterium
GGCAAAGGCGCCATCGACGTCCTTGAACTCCACCTGGTCGCCGAAGCCGCCTTCCGCGGCGTAGTCGCCGTAGCGTGTGCTTCCCGGCTCGGAGTTGAGCATCGACCAGCCCGCCCCGAGGCCCACCGAGAAGTAGCGGCTGTCGTAGCCGCCGCTGAGCACGCCCGCGACGGAGAGCGGGTTGCCGTCGCTGCTCCAGCCGAAGCCCATCGGCGCCAGGCGCGCCTGCGCGTACCAGGGCTGGTCGAAGGCCACGAGGAACCAGGCGTCGTTGATGAGCGCCACGCCCACGGTGTCGAGCGCCAGCACGGGACGGATCACGACGCCGGCCTCCATGAGTCCCCCGAGGCGCTCCGGCGCCACGGGGTAGCGGTAGGCGCCGTCCTTCACCTCCACGCGGTCGCCCACCTCCACGCGGCCACCACGCGCGAGATCGACCAGGGCACGATCGTCCTCGGTCACGCGCACGCGCCCGGTCGCGACCACCTTCTCCAGCTCGCGCAGCTCCTCGCCGCCACCGTCGAGCGAGGGGGTTCGCACCGACTCGGTGCCGAGGAACCGCAGCTCGGAGCCCGCGCCCAGGCCCGCCTTGCGTCCCCGGTCGATCACCGCCACGCCGTTGTCGACCCGGACCACCTTCGCGCCGCCGCTCACCACGGGCGCCGGCGTCTCCACCGTCGTCACCGTCCCCGCCACCACCACCGGCACCACGCGGTCGAGCGGGACGGCGCGCGTTTCCTCGATGGCCACCCACACCTGGCCGCTGGCGACGAAGAGCTCGACGGCGCCGGGCTGGGTGATCTCCCCCAGGAGTTGCGGCGACTCGCCCACGCTCCAGGTCTGGATGCGCCCCCCGTCGAGGAGCACGTAGGATCGGCCGTCGAGCACGACGGGCTCGGCGGCGAGGGCAAGGGCGACGAGAAGCATGTTCACTCCTGGCGGCGTGAAGAGAGCAAGGCGCGTGCCGCGCCTACTTCGCCGGCCCCGCGGGCACGTACACCTCGCCGCCCTGCTCGGCGAACTCGCGTGACTTCTCGGCCATCCCGGCGTCGGCCATCTGGCGCACCTGCTGGGTGATCTCCATCGAGCAGAACTTCGGGCCGCACATCGAGCAGAAGTGCGCCGTCTTGGCGCCCTCGGCGGGGAGCGTGGCGTCGTGGTACTGCCGCGCGATCTCGGGGTCGAGGGCGAGGTTGAACTGGTCTTCCCAGCGGAAGGCGAAGCGGGCGCGGGAGAGGGCGTCGTCGCGGTCCTGGGCGCCCGGGTGTCCCTTGGCGAGGTCGGCGGCGTGGGCCGCGATCTTGTAGGCGATCACGCCCTGCTTCACGTCTTCCTTGTCGGGAAGGCCGAGGTGCTCCTTGGGCGTCACGTAGCAGAGCATCGCCGTGCCGTGGCTGCCGATGATCGCGGCGCCGATCGCGCTTGTGAGGTGATCGTAGCCGGGGGCGATGTCGGTGGTGAGCGGCCCGAGCGTGTAGAAGGGCGCCTCGTGGCAGTGCTTGAGCTGCTCGTCCATGTTCTGCTTGATCTTGTGGATCGGCACGTGGCCCGGCCCCTCGATCATCACCTGGCAGTCGTGAGCCCAGGCCACCTTGGTGAGCTCGCCGAGCGTGCGCAGCTCGCCGAACTGCGCGTCGTCGTTGGCGTCGGCGATGCAGCCGGGGCGCAGCCCGTCGCCGAGGCTGAAGCTGACGTCGTAACGGCGCATCAGCTTGCAGATGTCGTCGAAGCGATCGTAGAGGAAGTTCTCGCGGTGGTGGGCGAGGCACCACTTGGCCATGATGCTGCCGCCGCGGCTGACGATGCCGGTGACGCGCTTCGCCGTGAGCGGCACGTACCGGAGCAGCACCCCGGCGTGGATGGTGAAGTAGTCGACGCCCTGCTCGGCCTGCTCGTGCAAGGTTTCCAGGAACACGTTGATGTCGAGCAACTCGGGACGGCCCTTCACCTTCTCCAGCGCCTGGTAGATGGGAACGGTGCCGATAGGAACGGGCGAGTTGCGGATGATCGCCTCGCGCGTCTCGTGGATCTGCTTGCCGGTGGAGAGGTCCATCACCGTGTCGGCGCCCCACTTGATCGACCAGCGCAACTTCTCGACTTCTTCCTCGATGTTCGAGGAAACGGCCGAGTTGCCGATGTTGGCGTTCACCTTCACGAGGAAGTTGCGGCCGATGATCATCGGCTCGCTCTCGGGGTGATTCTTGTTGGCGGGGATGATGGCCCGGCCACGGGCGATCTCGTCGCGAACGAACTCGGGCGCCATGTTCTCGCGGATCGCGACGAACTGCATCTCCTCGGTAACCACTCCCTGGCGCGCGTAGTAGAGCTGCGTGGGCGCCTCGTCCTTGCGACGCGCGATCCACGGCGCCCGGAGCGGGGGCAAGCCCGCGGCGCCCTCGTGGACGGGACCGGTGGTATCGTAGAGATCGAGGCTCTCCCCGGTGGTGAGCGTGACCCGGCGGGCCGGGACGCCCAGATCACCCTTGTGTACGCGCATGGAAGACGGGGTCGTGGACATCGCCGTGCCCTAACCCCGCGGCCC
>VGRQ01000670.1 GCA_016875315.1 Deltaproteobacteria bacterium
TTCATCAGCGACGGCCTGCGGCTCGTCGGGAAGCTCGTGATCACCGCCACCGGCGTGGGCCACCGCTTCCCCACCTATGTCACCCCCGAGGTGTGGCTGCGGGTCGACCAGGTCGACGGCGAGGGGCTGGCCATCGAGGACACCCGCCGCGAGGGGCTCGTCGCCCGCCGGGTGAACATCGCCGAGCGCAGCGAGCTGTTCGACACCCGGCTCTTGCCCGGCGAGTCGAAGACCTTGCTCTACGACGAGCCCTTGCACCCCGAGGCGCGGGCCATCGTGGCCCGCGTGGAGGTGTGGCCCGACGCCGCCTACGAGCGCGTGTACGAGGGCTACCTCGACGACGGCTGGGGCAACGCCTCGCTCATCGCCGAGGCCCTGGCCAGGGGGAAGGCGGCGCGCTTCGTGGCCTGGGAACAGCGCGTGGAGCTGCCGGAGTGAGCGCCGTCAGCGGCGGCGCACGCGCAACGGGATCGGCTCGGGCGCTGGCCTCCGCGGCCCGAGGAGCGCGTCGAGCGCCTCTTCCACCTGCTCGCGGATGCGCTCCCACGCGCCCTTCTCGGGCGGCGGCGGGGTCCGGGTCTTGGCTTCCTTGTCGGACATGGTCGCCTCTCGCGGGTCTCGCTGGTTGGAACGATAGCACCCCCATCGGCATTCCGCGGGGGCTCTGATGGCGAGATGGTCGCTGGGGCTCTGGCTGGCGCTCGTGCTCTACGCTCTCCTTGCCATGAGCACCGGCCGGGCGGTGGGCCTCGTCGGCGAGGTGGACATCGGCTGGGCGCTACCGGAGCCGCCCACCGTCCTCGCGTCCTGGGACCAGCCCGCCGAGGTGTCGCGACTGGGACCCCTGGAGGCCCGGGCCACGCGCCCGCTCGAGGGGATCCGCCTCGGCGCGACCTACTGGCCGCTGGCGGTCAACAGCTACACCGGCGGCGCTGCCGACTGGCCGGCGCGCGTCGCGACGCTGGTGGGCGGGCGAGCGGCCGGGGTGGCGACGCACGTTGCCCTCGGCGCGCTCCTTCTCGTGCTCGCGCACCGCTTCCTGCGTTTCCACGGGACGGCAACGTCGGCCGGCGCGGTGGCGCTCCTGCTCGCGACCGACTGGTGCTTCGTCTTCTTCAAGCGCGTGCTCGGGGGCACCGAGATCTTGCTCCAGGCCGCCGGCCTGCTGGTGTTGTGGTCGCTCTGGAGCCGGCGCTGGAAGGGGGGCCGTCACGGGACGATCGCGCTCGCGCTCGGCGTTGGTCTCGGTCTCGGCGCCAAGATCACGTTCGTCGCGACGCTGGTCGCCTTCGCGGTCGCGGCGCTGGCCACCCGCTGGGACCGGCCAAACCTCCGGCCGCCCGAGCCGGTGCGATGGTGGGTGCTCGCCGTTCTCCCTGCCCTCTGCGTGGCACCGCTGGTGGTGGCCTCGGCGCATCACGCCGCGCTCTCCATGCCCGTGCCCTCCCACGACACGCTGGCGCTGCAGGCGAAGCGCCTCGCCCTCGGCGCCACGCTGGGTCGCGAGGCGCTGGCGAACCTCGGGCGCTTCCTCGGCAATCCTCTCGACTGGCTCGCCGACGCCTGGGGCACGGTGCCCACCGGGGCCTTCGACCTCATGCGCGCCCTCGGGCTCGCCGTGGTGGCCCTCGGCACCTTCATCGAGTGGCGCGGCCCCACGCGATCCCCCTCGGCGGCGCTGCTGCGTTTCCTCAGCATCTTCGTGCCCATCCAGCTGGCGCTGCTCTTCCTCGCCAACCGCGACCTCCACCACCTCGCCCAGGCCACGGTGCCGCTGGCCTGCTGGGGGGCGCTCGGCGCGGACCGCGTGGCGGCCACGCTCTACCCGCCGCGGTCGATCCTGCGCGCCGTGGCCACCGCGATCTTCATCGCGCCCCTGTGCTGGGCGGGCGCCACGCAGCTGCGCGCCACCGACGCGGTCGTCGGCACCGCACGATCGGCGCTCTTTCGCACCTCGGGACAGGCCGCGCTCTTCGACCTGTGTCGCGACCACGACGTGCGCCGCCTCGTGACCACCAGCTACGAGCTCTACGGGCTCATCGAGCAGGGTTGTCCCGGGGTGGAAGTGGTCCACGGCTGGGGCGCGGTGGCGCGCAAGGAGAAAGACCTCGACGCGCTGCGTCGCGTCGCGAGCGGCGGTCACTACCTGGTGGTGAAGGGCAGCGCCCCCTTCGTGTACGACTGGCGACCGGAGGGCCTCGGCGAGCCGGTCGCCGCCCTCTCCGACGGCCGGGTGGTGTGGGCGGAGCTGTACCGCATCGAGTAGGATTCGCCGGCGATGTTGTGGATCGGCGCCGCCCTTGCCTACGAGCCTGTCCCCGAGGCGGTGGCGGTGTCGGTGTCGGCCGGGGGGCTCGACCGCCTCGCGGGCGCGCTGGGCGACGTGCTCCCCGAGAGCTTCACCATCGGCGCTCTCGGCGGCGAGTTCGCCTGCGACGAGGCCGACCCCACGGCCACCCTGGTCTTCGCCATCGACGGTCTCGACGTGCTCTTGCACATGGACGACCTGCGCATCCTCCCCTCGAGCGG
>VGRQ01000671.1 GCA_016875315.1 Deltaproteobacteria bacterium
CTGAAACGGTGGAGATGACGCCCGCGGCGGATGCCGACGGGCCGAATGTGGGCCCCGGTGTCCCTCCCGGGCCCCCCATCCGGCGTCGTCCAGCGCGCCGGCGCGGCTTCGCGCACACTTTGGGCTAACGGCCTGCCGCCCGGCCCGCGGCACGCTCAGGTGGCCTTGTCACCCAGGTCACGGTCGAAGCGCGCCTCGCGCAGCACGTTGGCCACGGCGCCGCTCTCGATGAAGCCCCCGTCGGCGCTCATCTCGCCCTTGCCGCAGTTCACCGCCACCTGCGCGTCGAAGTTGTTTGGATCGCAGGCGGTGATGAAGCCGAGGATGAGGAAGCGCCCCGGCACCTCTCCGAGGTTCATGCCGGTCTGGAACAGGCGCTCCAAGCGGGCGAGGTCGCCGAGCATGCCGAGCGTCTTGAAGTTGGCGCCGTTGCGCGCCAGCGACGCGAGCAGGCGCGCCTTGGCGAAGTTGGGGTGGTCGGTGAAGCCCTCGGCGTACCGATCCGCGGCCTCGCCGAGCGAGTGAAGGTCGAGGAAGTCGGAGATGGGCTTGCCGCCGCCCTCGCCGTCGCGCACCATCATGTAGTGCTGCACGTAGAGGCACTTCTTCACCTTGAAGGTGGAGAGCATGGCGAAGTAGAGCTTGTTGAAGTTCTCGATGTCGTCGCGACGAATCGATGGCTCCTGCTCGGTGAGCAGGTCGATGATCTCGTCGGGCATGAGCATCGACGCGGCCAGGCCCTCGCCCTCGGCCACCGCGTGGCGCGCGTTGCCGAGCATGCGCAGGCCGAGGAAGAACACCTCGCGCACGTGGCTGTTGCGCGGCTCCATCGCGAAGCGGAGCACGCGTGACACCTCCTTCTCGTTGACCCCCTTCGCGATCACCACGATGAGCGAGGTGGCGATGCCGAGCTCGCGCATGTTCTCCAGCGCGGCGAGGCGAGCCTTGTTGAGGGGACGGCCGCGCAGCACCTTGTTGGCGTTGTCGTCGAGGCCGTCGAACTGGAGGAACACCTCGTCCACGCCGGCGGCGCGGATCTTCTCGGCGTAGGCGCGGTTGGCGAGCTTGAGGCCGTTGGTGTGCAAGGCCGCGATGCCGCCCCGCGACTTCACCGCGCGGATCCAGTCCTCGAGGTCTTCGCGCAGCGTGGGCTCCGCGGCCATGAGATCCACCTTGATCCCGCGACGTTCACTGAGCAGGTCGCGCAGCTGGTCGATGCCGAGGTCGGGCGTGTCGGCCTGGTTGGCGCGGGCGAGACAGATGGGACAATCGAGGTTGCACTTCTCCGTCATGCGCACGATGTAGTCGCGCTGCGGATAACAATCGGCGTTGACCTTGAAGTAAAAGCGGTCGAGCCGCTCCCAGCTGTCGGGGGCGTGCGACATCACCTGGGTGGTGATGCCGTGCGTGGGACAGAGCTTCTCCAAGCGGGCCTCGGCGTTGTCGCGCACCACGCGGGCGGGCACGTCGGCGAGGCACTCGTTGCAGCGGCCGCGGGTGTCGCGCACCAGGCGCGTGCCGGGGGGGAGCGCGAAGTCGCGGGTGGGTGGCGCCACCGCCTCGTCTTCCACCGGGGGGGCCGTGCCCGCCACGATCTCGTGCGCCCGGCGCACGGCGCGGGGGAAGAGGTCGTCAGACTCGCGACGGGCATGCACGGCCAGGTCGTCGAGCATGGCGAGGAGATCGGGCTCGTACTTGCCGGCGAGTACCGAGGCGTTGCGCAGGCAGCCCTCCAGTGTCGTGATGCAGTCGTGCTCGTAGTCCATCTGCTTGATCGGCGCCTCCACGCCGCAGCCTACCGGGGCCTCGCCCTGGTCCATCGCGCGGCACAGGGGGAAGAGGATCTGCTCCTCCTTGTCGAGATGAGGCAGCAACACCGCCAGCAGTTGCAGCCAGGGCTCGGTCAGCGCCTTGGGGGCCTCGATCTCCTTCCACGCGGCGGAGAGCCGCGGGATCTCGCGCTTGAGCAGCGCGTGGTGGGAGGCGAGGATCTCATCGATGTCGGGGCCCAGGCGGTCGGTCATGCGGCCCCTCATTGCAAGGTACGTGCCCGCGCGCAGGGCGGCTTTTTGACCGATTCACGTGCCGAAACGCACACGCCCGTGTGTCATAGACATCAGGGACGGGCGCAACAACGTTGCCAGCCCCCGGTACACGCCTCCTCGGCGAGCGCCATCTGCCGTTGCCGATCGGCCTCCAGCAGCGACTGCGTGCAGGCAAGCTGCGGGCGGAGCGAGCTGTCGCCGTAGTGTACGAGCAGGGTGTTGAGCTCCAGCCTCGCTTCCACGTCGCGACCGGCGCGTGCTAGGGCCTCGGCGAGGCTCGCGTGGCTACCGGCGGCGTCGAACACGCCGAGGGCGCCCTGCCAGTAGCCCACCGCCGAGGACCAGTCGCCCGCGCGCTCGGCCACCGACGCCGCCACCAGCCAGCTCACCTCGAACTCGCGTCCCACGCTCACGAGGCGCTGCCCGGCGGCCCGCATCGCCGCGAGGTCGCCCGCCCCGGCCGCCGTGTTCATCGAGACGAT
>VGRQ01000672.1 GCA_016875315.1 Deltaproteobacteria bacterium
GCCCGCGCCCGCGCGCCGAGGAGGGCCTCGACATCGGGCGTGGCGAAACGCGACTGGTGCACCTGGTTGACGACCAGCACCTGCAGCGGCAGCTTCCGCGCGCGGAGCTCGGCGAAGAAGAAGCCCGCCACCTCCATGCTCGGCTCGGTGGGCGCCGCCACCACCACGAACGCCGTCGACGGGTCGGAGAACAGCCGCTCCACCGCCTCGTGCCGCTCGCGGAAACCATCGTACAGGTCGCGGAAGAGCCCAAAGAAGCCAGCGATGTCGTGGAGGAACTCGCTGCCGAAGATGTGCCCGAGCAGGCGGTAGGCCACCGCCGTGGCGCCGCCCAGCAGCTTGCTCCCGAGGGCTCCCCCGTCGTCGTCGTGGGGGGTGATCAGTCGCTTCATGATCTGCTTGTCGAGGAAGCGAGCCAGCCGGCCCGGGGCGTCGAGGAAGTCGAGCGCGTTCTTCACCGGGGGGGTGTCGAGCACCACGAGGTCGTAGCGCCCACTCTGCACCACGTCGTAGAGTCGCTCCGTGGCCATGTACTCCTGGCTACCCGAGAAACTCGCCGCGATGGACCTGTAGATCCGGTTGGAGAAGATGGCGTCGCGGGTGGCCGGGTCGCGCGCGACCTTGCGGATCACGTCGTCGAAGGTGGACGGGGCGTCGAGCATCATCGCCCACAGCTCGCCCGTCACCGATGGATCGAGCGCGATCCGGTGTTCCTGGTTCCCGATCTCCGAGAGGCCGAGCGAGTTCGCGAGGCGGCGAGCGGGATCGATGGTGAGCACGAGGGCGCGCCGCCCTTGCAGCGCCGCCGCGAGGGCCAGCGAGGCGGCGGAGGTGGTCTTTCCCACGCCGCCGGAGCCCACGCAAGCCACCAGTCGCTTGGTGCGCAGCACCTCGGACAGCGTCACGAGGCGGCCCCGCCGCGCGCGCCGACGAAGTCGATACGCGCCGCCGTGGCCCGGGCGAGGGCCGAGCTGAGCTGGTCGACGGTGCGCCGGGCGCCGACGTTGCGCGGCAGCGCCGGGAGCGGCAAGACGGGACTCCCCGTGGCCCGCAGCCGTGCCAGCGCCTCGCCGGTGGCCGCTTCCAGTCCCTCTTCCCACCGTCCCGCCGCGATCACCTCGGCGGCCGCGCCCTCCGGGGTCGCGGCCTCCAGGCGCCCGAGGAGCGCGGCCTCCGCCGTGGTCAGGGTGGGCATCGAGGCGCGGTTGAGCAGGATCATCTCGACAGAGAGCCCCCGCACGTCGCGATTGAGCTTCAGCGCGGTCTCGAGCGTCTCGTTGACCACCATCTCCTCGGGGATGCCGACCAGGGCCAGCCGCGTGTCGGCGCGGCCGTACATCGCCAGCAGGTCGTCGGCGCACTTGCGAATCGGGCCGGCCGCGAAGAGTCGCTCGGCGGTGAGCGGCACCGACAGCATCGCCACCGCGTTGCCCGACGCCGGCAGGTCGACCACCACCGTGTCGTAGCGCCGGGCCAGCTCCGACACCCGCCAGAGCATGACGAGGTCGCGCGCGCCGGGCGTCACCTGCAAGAAGAGGCTCACCACCCGGTTCTTCATGATGAGCCGCACGATGCGTCGCATGGAGACGAGGCTCTCCACCCAGTCTTCCAGCGCCCGCGCCCACTCGATGTTGCAGGTGGACAGGTTCTTCTCCACCTCCACCGGCTCGTAGCCCGTGGGCTTGCCGAAGATCACCGGCAGGGTGGGGTGCTGGTTGTCGACCTCGACCACCAGCGCGCGCCGCCCCTGCGAGGCCGCGAGGCGACCGATGGCCGCCGCCACTGACGTCTTGCCCACGCCGCCCTTCCCCGTGAGGAGGAGCACGCGAGACTGGTACAAGGCGCGCGTGTCGGCGGGCATCGGCTACCAGCGCATCAGGGTGGCGCCCCAGGTGAGGCCGGCCCCGAGCGCGGCGAGGAGCACGAGATCGCCCGGTTTCACGCGGCCCTCGACCACCGCCTCGTGCAAGGCGATGGGAATGCTCCCCGCGGTGGTGTTGCCATACTTCTGGATGTTGTGCACCACGCGCTCGGCCGGGAGCCCCAGGTTGCGCGCCACCAGCTCGTTGATGCGCATGTTGGCCTGGTGGGGCACCAGCAAGGCGATGTCGGAGAGCTGCAACCCGTTGCGACGCAGCACGCTGTGGACCACCTCGGGGAGCTTCTCCACCGCGTGCTTGAACACCGCCTTGCCGTCCATCTTCGGGTAGTGGCGCCCCTCCTCCAGCATCCGCGCCGTGAGCCGGGGGTTGAGCCGGGAGGCCGGGGCCTCGACCATCAGGATCTCGGCGTAGCGACCGTCGGCGTGCAGCTCGTGGTCGAGCAGGCCCGACTCGCTCTGCGACAGGCTCACCACGGCCGCCCCGGCGCCGTCGCCGAAAAGCACGGACACGTCGCGACCGCGCGTGCTCATGTCGAGCCCGGTGCTGTGGACCTCGCCGCCGACCACGAGCACGTTCTTCGCGAGCCCGCTGCGCACGTAGGCGTCGGCCGTGGCGAGGCCGTAGAGGAAGCCG
>VGRQ01000673.1 GCA_016875315.1 Deltaproteobacteria bacterium
GGCCCGGAGGAGGCGACCGAGAAGACCATCACAGCGAGCCGAGACCGGTCGCCCTCGTCGTCGTCATCGAGGTCGTCATCGAGGTCGTCATCGAGGTCGTCATCGAGGTCGTCATCGAGGTCGTCATCGAGGTCGTCGACGTCGAGGTCGTTATCGAGGTCGTCGCTGTCGATCTCGCTGTCGATGCCGATGCCGATGTCGATGTCGACATCGGGAGTGAAGTACACTCGAAAGTCACCCGACCCCGACCTGTCAACATCCTCTAAGACTTGGGCCTTGACGGGTCAACGGGCGCGCGGGCGACTTGGTCGCCGCCGGCGAGACCGCTCCACTACTGGCCCAGCCGCCGGAGCATGGCGCCGAGCCGACGGAGCTTTGCCTGCTGCTCGTCGGCGCGCGCAGAGCGAGCGGCCCGGAGGAGGCGACCGAGAAGACCATCCCAGCGAGCCGAGACCCGTCGCCGTGGTGGTCGTCATCGAGGTCGTCGCTGTCGACGTCGATGTCGACGTCGGGAGTGAAGTACTCTCGACTCGTCACCCGACCTGTCAACACCCTCTAAGACTTGGGCCTTGACGGGTCAACGGGCGCGCCGGCGTCCCCGTGGTCGTCCGAGCCTCGCCACCGGCGTCCCTGCCGGCGACGAACCGTTCAGGTCGTGCCGACGGCGTAGACCTTCATCGTGTTCGTCGCCCCCTCGCGCCGGCCTTCGCGGCCGGCTCCGGGGGCGGGGTCGGGACGCCTCCGGGCCTTGCCGGCCCGGTGCCTGCGAGCCTCGGCACCGGCGTCCCTCCCGGCGACGAAGGGTTCAGGTCGTGCCGACGGCGTAGACCTTCATCGTGTTCGTCGCCCCCTTCATCGGCGTGTGACCGGCGAGCACCACGACTTCCTGCCCCCGCTGGACGAGGCCACGCTCCAGGAGGCGATCCTCGCCGATGGCGATGAGGTCGTCGGTGTTGGCCACGGCCGGCGCCATGATCGGGGTGACGCCCCAGGCCAGCGCGAGGCGGTCGAAGGTAGGATGATTCGGCGTGAGCGCGTAGATGGGTCCCGGTGGACGCGACTTGCTCGCGACGATGGCCGTGGACCCGCTCCACGTGAACACCACCAGCGGGCGGGGCAGCTCCTGGACGGCCCAGCAGGCCGAGCGCACCACCGTCTGTGCCGGGCCGGCGAGCACGCTCACCTCGTCGAGGCGCGTGCGCATCCAGCGGCTCGCCTCCACCTCCCGGGCGATGCGGTCCATCGTCTCCACGGCACGCACCGGGAACTTGCCCGCGGCCGTCTCGCCCGAGAGCATGATCGCGTCGGTGCCGTCGAGGATGGCGTTGGCCACGTCGGTCGTCTCGGCGCGAGTGGGCCGGGGGTTGCGCTCCATGCTGTCGAGCATCTGGGTGGCGGTGATCACGAGGACGCCCGCCTTGTTGGCGGCGGCGATCAGGTCTTTCTGGAGCACGGGAATGCGCTCCAGCGACACCTCCACGCCGAGGTCGCCGCGCGCCACCATGATCCCGTCGACCACGCTGAGGATCTCGCCGAGGTTCTTCACCGCCTGGGGCTTCTCGATCTTCGCGATCACCGGCACGTCGGCCGCGCCGAGCTTGCGAAGTTCCTCCCTCAGCAAGATCACGTCACCCGCCTCGCGCACGAAGGAGAAGGCCACGAAGTCGACGCCGGCGGCCACGCCCACCGCGAGGTCGGCAAGGTCCTTGGCGGTGAGCGAGGGCGCGGAGACCGCCACCCCGGGCAGGTTGATGCCCTTGTGCGACCCGAGCTCGCCGCCCTCGTCGATGCGAATGTCGACCTCGGCGGGCGCGCTGTCGCGACGCACCCCGGTGACAGTGCCCGCGAGGGCGCCATCGGCGAAGATCACCCGGTCGCCGGGCGCCACGTCGAGCGCCATCCCGGTGTAGGTGGTGCCCACGCGGAGGCCCTCGGCAGCGAGGTCCTCGTCCATCACCACGGTGAGCGTGTCACCCGCGGCCAGCGGGATGGGCGCGGCCACCTTGCCGGTGCGGATTTTTGGCCCCTGCAGGTCGAGGAGCAAGGCCACGGCGCGATCGGCGGCGCGGGCGGCGCGGCGCACCCGGGCCACCGCCTCGCGGATGCCCTCGGGCGTGGCGTGCGAGCAGTTGATGCGGAACACGTCGACGCCCGCGGCCACCAGCGCCGCGACGGTGTCGGGGTCGCGGGAAGCGGGGCCGATGGTGGCGACGATCTTGGTGCGGCGGGCGGCCATGCGCGGCGCCTATCGCGGTAAGCGGGGCCGGTGGTCCCACGGTCTCCGCACCCCGGCGACGATCTGGTCACTGCGATCCGGTGGGCGCTCGACCAGGAGGGACACCTGTTCGCGGCGGGAGAGCTGGTGGTGTTGCGTCGCGTCCTGGCGCTCGATCCCGACCCGCTGGAGCTGTTCGCGCGCCTGAGCCTGCGCGTGGGGATGGTGTTCCGTCGCCCGGCTTACGACTGTGCCACGGCCGAGGCGCTCGCCGCCCTCGACGCGGCGGAGCTGCTGGCGT
>VGRQ01000674.1 GCA_016875315.1 Deltaproteobacteria bacterium
CGTCCAGGCGACGGGGTCGGCCGGGGGGGCGCCGCTATCCGGCGGCGCGGGCTCGCCGCCACCGCCCGCTGTATCGTCCTTGTCAACATCCGTGGGGCAACCAAGAGAAAACAGAGAAATCATGGGAAGCGTGAAAGAAAAGCGCATAGCGTCTCGGGGAACGCCACCAGTCTATTCGAGACCGGCCGCGCTCGCCACCCCCAGCCCGGTTTGGTTCTCTCCGCCGATCGGGTCTGAACGCGCTGCAGCAAGGTTGTCGCGGCCATTTTCACGCCTCGCGTCGGAGGTGTCGCCGACGTCATTCAGCGGTCCACCAAGTCCTGCGCCCACCGGTGGGCGGGCGGGAGATGCGCTGGGCCCCGCCTCGGGCGTCCCGGGCCCCGCCGCGCACCTCGGCGCGGTACGGTTGATTAAGCATGCACGCACCGATGTCGCGGACCGCCCTGCTCGTCCTCACCCTGTTCGCCTGCAACGACGACTCCGCAGGCTCCCCGGTCTCTGCGGGCACGCCGGCCGGCGAGCCGGGAACGCACGTGCTCGTCGTCGGGGCGGGCGCCGCGGGGCTCACCGTGGCCAGGGCCCTCGACGCGGCTGGCGTGTCGGTGACCGTGCTCGAGGCGCGCGACCGGATCGGTGGCCGAACCTGGACGGTTGACGTGGGCGATGCGCGGGTGGACCTCGGCGCCTCGTGGGCCCACGGCACCGAGGGGAACCCGATGACCGACTTCGCCGAGGCCAACGGGCTTGCCTGGACCGCCGACGAGACGCCCTGGTCCCGGCTCTACGACGAGTACAGCGGGAGCGCGCTCGGGGGTCCGGCTTGGAGACTGATGACCGCTGCACTCGTCGGCTTCGCAGCAGCGCTGCCCGGGCTCAAGGCGCGATACGGCGACACAACGGTGGACGTTGCCCGCGACGATTACCTCGTCGCGACCGGGTACACCGGCCAGGATGCGCGGCTCACGCAGCATGCCATCGACCAGTGGATGGTGGAGCTCAGCTACGCCGCGCCAGTGGACAAGAAGGGGCTCATCGGCTTCTGGGAGGAGGAGTCGCTGGGTGGCGGCAACCAGTTCCCTGTCGGGGGCTACGGCGGCTGGATCGACGCGATCGCCGAGGGGCTCGACATCGAGCTTGGCGTGCCGGTGACGGCGGTGCGCCACGGCAAGGAGGGCGTCGAGGTGGACGCCGGCGGGAAGACCTGGACGGGTACGCATGTGGTGGTCACCGTGCCGGTGGGTGTCCTGCGCGCGGGCAGCATCCATTTCCAGCCCGAACTCTCGGCCGAGCGCCAGGCGGCCCTCGCCCGGCTCGACATGGGGAACCTCGAGAAGGTGGTGCTGGGATGGGACGAAGCCTGGTGGGACGGGAGCCTCGAGTTCGTCGACGCCGACGTGTCGGGCGTGTTTCCGGAGTTCTACGACATGAGCGAACCGGCCGGCGCCCCCACCCTCGTGGGGCTCTACGGTGGGCGTTTCTCCCGCGCCGTCCAGGCGCAGTGGACCGACGAGGAGATCGTCGCGGGCGCGCTCGACGTGCTCGCCACCGCCTGGGGCCGGGAGATCCCGCCGCCGGCGCATACCGCCGTGACCCACTGGACCACCGATCCCTTCGCGGGGGGGAGCTACGTATTCCTCCCGGCCGGCGCCTCGCGGGAGGACCTCGAGACGCTCGCGGAGCCCGAAAGCGAGCGGCTCCTCTTCGCGGGCGAGGGCACCTCCCCGGACTACTACGGCAACGTGCACGGCGCGGTGATGACCGGGCTGCGCGAGGCCCGTCGGCTCGGCGTGGAACGATTCGAGGTGGAGGGCTGGGAGGAGTGGTAGGCTCGTCTCCGGCGGCTGGCGGCAAGGCGGATGATGTACCCTAGGTGCTCCCTCCCGGTCCCGCCATGCGCCTCATTCTCGCGCTCCTCGTCCTCGCTGGGTGCAACGCGGCCAAGCCTGACCCCAGCCAAGCGGCGTGTACCGAGGCACAGACCTGCGACACCGAGCCTGTAGACAGCGGGCACGACAGCCAGCCGACCCAGGACTCCACCTCCGACGCGACGCCTACCGACAGCGCGCCGCTGGACACGGGCCATACCGGGGAGCCCTGTCCGTCTGCCTCGGTCAACGCGGCGTTTGTGGGCGGCACTCTGATGCGCCTCTACCCGACCCCCGATGGGGCGGGCGCCACGTTCTCGCTCGCGGGGGAGTTGCTGACATCCACGCGCGCGGACGGATCGACGCGGTGGACGGCGAGCCCTGGTGCCGGCGCGCTTTTGGGCGGCTTTGATGTAGACGCGGACGGCTGGACCGACGCGGCGGTCGTCACATCGACCCCGCTGGGCACGACCTGCGGCTCCACGGCGATGTCCGCGACCGGCCTCACTTTTGTGTCGGGGGCAGATGGCGCCCTGATCTCGGGGGTCGCCCCGTTGGATGACCTCTGTTGGGACTTCGGCGGCGTGCAATATCCCACCTCTCAGTGGACTGTGGACGGCGTGCTGTTTGGCGCCGC
>VGRQ01000675.1 GCA_016875315.1 Deltaproteobacteria bacterium
TGGCTTGACAGACGCCCTCGGTGGCAAGTCGGGGTTGACCCTCAGGCTCTGTCCCACCTCGCCCAAATCCTTCGGCCAAAAGCCACTGGCATTCCACTTCGAACTCGCTGCCAGCCAACGATAGAACTCCTGCGCCAGCCGAGTCTTTCCGACTCCGGTATGCGCGAGAATCACCGCCATCTTGGGCCCCTCGCCCCCAACAACTTTCCTGAAAAGGCCCTGGAGCTGCTCAAGTTCCTTCTCCCGCCCATGGTATGACCCACTCATCTGCGACCGTCCTTTCCGGTCCGCGATGCTACCAAGCTCGCGGGTCGCCAAGCAGTGTAGTTCCCGTTGCTCCTCTGGGCGCTGGGTTGGTTGAGTTGTCCGTGAGTTGGTGAAGGCCGTTGGTGCGCAGGCCCCCCGACGAGGGGGCGCCCTGATCAAGTTCGGTCAGCCGGTCGCGACATACTTCACCGGGTCCGGCGGCAGCATCACGCTGGAGCTGACCTTTGCCATCGAGCGCTGGCTGAAGGAGGCCTTCTAGCCTCGTCTGCCATTCGTCGTCCTGCTCGGCGAGCAGCATCGTCACCAGCCTCAGCAGGCTCGCCGTGTTTGGGAACAAGCCTACCACCCGCGTGCGACGGCGGATCTCGTGGTTGAGGCGCGCGAGCGGGTGGGTCGAGTGGGTCTGGTAGAGTAGTGCTCTTGCGGGAAGGCCCTGTACGCGAGCACGTTCTCGGCCATCGCTCGCACCTATTCGGACGCCTTGGGGCACTTCGAGTTCAGGGGCTTCGATAGCTCGTCGAGCGCTTCGCGGGCACCCGCCTGGCTCGTGCGTACGACGTTCGCCTTCTCGGCCGCCAGCACCGTCGGGCGGCCCTCGACAGTCACGTCGGTCGCCATCGCAACGGCCTTCGAGCGCACGCGTCCGGCTTCGCGGGCCTTCTCGTAGACGGCGTCCAGCCACAGGTAGGGTACCTCCTCATCGAACTCGGAACACAGATGGCTGACGCGGCTCATGGTCGACTGGGGCCGCCCAGCGCCCGGATCAGGTCGTCGACCTTTCGGGTGGACGTGCCGTGCAGGAGCGCCTCCTGCACCACGGCGACGAGGGCTTCTCCGCACACCGTCGCAGGCCGAGGAAGCTCGGGAAGTACGTCCCCGCGCGCAGCCTGAGGATCGCGAGGGAAAGAAAGCCGACGCGGATTGAAGTCCCGCTCGGGACGGCCTTTGCGGTGCGCCACGCGCCCTCCGGCGCGCTCGTGAAGCGCCGCTCGACCAAGCCCGCGCGTGGCTGCGCGAGTTCGTCCGCTGGTACAACACCTGCCACCGCCACAGCACCATCGGCTATCTGACCCTTGACGAGCGCCACGACGCCCTCGACGCCGACATCCTAGAGCCCCGCGAGCGAACCTACGCCGCCGCCCGTCGCCGCCATCCACGGCGCTGGAGCCACACCCGCCCCTGGACCGCGCCGGCCACCGTCACCCTCAACCCCGTCGCCGACCGCGAGAAGCAACGGGACTCTGCATGAGCTCACAAGATGCGACAACCACCTTGGTTCTCACCGCGAGCGGCAGGCTTGAGGCTGACCAGCCGCAACGCGACTGGGGATCGCGGGCGAAAGAGCCGCTACGAGGCTTGCGCAATCTCGGCGACGGCGGTTACTCTCTGAGGGTCGGTCGGCCGAGGCCCTCTCCGCCTTGGCGTCGATGTCGGCCCTTGGGCCGACCCATCCCCTATCTACCATCGATTCCACGGCGCCGAATGGCGGCCGTTGGCTGGCTTGGAGTTGATTCATGTCTCAAGGACCCAAGGTCAAGGGCGTCGCGGATGTTGTTTTCCTCGTGGACGTGACCGGCAGCATGCAGCCGTGCATTGACGGACTGCGTGCCAACATCGCGGCCTTCGTTCAGCGCTGCCGCCAGCCGGACGAGAACGGTGGCGTGCCCATCCGGGACCTGCGCATCAGCGTCTGCGGCTTCCGCGACTATGCGCACAGCCAGAAGGTGCCGACCGACCCTTGGTTCGAGCAGGGCCCCTTCGAGGTCGTGGGCGATTCCGTGGCGCCGCTGCAGGCTGCACTGGCGAAGCTCCAGGCCCGCGGGGGTGGCGATGAGCCGGAATCGCTGCTCGACGCGCTGTTCAAGGTGGCTTCCTTCGGCGAGAGCTCGCTGCAGGACGCGCCGGACGCGATGAAGTGGCGCCCCGGAGTACGCCGTGTGGTCGTGGCCTTCACGGATGCGACGTTCCACGCGACCATCTCCGCCGAAGAGGGGCGCGGAGGCGACTACACCTCCGTCGGACAGGTCTTCACGGGTAGCAAACTCAAGCTGATCGTCTACGCCCCGCGGCACGAGTGCTACGACAACTTGGGTGCGATCTGCGGCTCCGTGATCGAGTTCTACACGGACGACATCAAGTCCGCCCAACGCGACCTTCAGGCCTTCACATCGAATCAGGAAAGCTTCCGCAAGACGCTCGAGATGCTCGCAAAGACCGTCACGGTCGAGGCG
>VGRQ01000676.1 GCA_016875315.1 Deltaproteobacteria bacterium
CCACCAAGCCCCCCCCCCCCCCCCTGTATCCTCCGGAGGCTCGCCCACATCCATCGAGGCCGTCATCGGCACGAATCGGTCCTCCTCCGCGGGACACGGCGGTGGTCCGCTCGCGCAGCCAGCCGAGAGCATCGACGCCCCCAGCAGCGCCGTCGCGCTACGGGACGATTTCATCCGGAATCCCAGGCTCATCGATCGGCTCCAGCGGGCCCGGAAAGGGGCGGAAGCCGCCGGGGCCAGTCGGCGGATCGAAGCGCCGGCCAGCACCGCCGCCCCCGTACTCGCAGCAACCCTCGGTGGCGTCGGGCACGGTGTCGCGCCAGCACGGGCGATCCGCTTGGTTCTCGGAGGCCCCGGAGTCATCAGTGAATGTCGCGCGGCATTCCGCAGCGGGAATGCTCACGCAACACGTCCACACTTCGCCACCGGGCCGCAGCGGCTGTGACAGAGTGAACGTGATTGTACCGTCCCGCCAGCCGACTTCGTCCTCCTCGTCGTCCGTGGAGAGGAGCGTGGCGTGCTCAAAGTTGCGCGCGATCCAGCTCCCGAGCGTCCCCACGAGCACCGCGAGGTCCACGCGGCCGGCCGCGAGCGAGGCAAGGGCTGCCACGGATGTCCAGAGATTGGCCGCGTCGGCATCGTCGATGGTGTCGGCGTGGAGCTTGTCGCGGTACTGGAGCCCCTCCCAGACGAGGCGCGTGTCGCCTTCCACGTAGTCATGAGTCCCGTCTCCGTGTTCGTTGGTGTACGCATACAGCGTCGACCAACCCGCCACATCTACCAAACCGCTCGGCGTCGTCGCCAAGCGAGGCGGCAGATTCCACCACATGTCCAGATTGTAGAACTTCGTGGATGAGCTTGCCGCAGACATTGAGATCTCGGCGAGCCCAAACCCGCACTTCGCCGCCGCATACAGGTACCAGGAGAAGGCAACCACGTCTTGGAGTCCGCCCACGGCTCGGTTCACGAGCGGCGAGGGGTCCCAGCAGTGGTACAGGTCGACGTTGTGCGACACCTCGTGCAACAACGTCCGGTTGAACGAACCCGCGATCGCCGCCGCCCGGCGGATTCCGAGAAGCGACGCCTTGCGGTTTCGACAGGCGGCGGCGCGGCTCCCGGCCGCGTCATCACGCACCGCCTGCGCCGCGTGGGCGTAGGCCAGCGCAAGTTGCCAGTCGAGGGCCATCGCGTGCAGGTCGACCAGTGCCGAACAGAACCAGATTCGACTGGTGAAAACGGCGTGATTCGCGGCTGCGAATGAATCGACCGGCACCACCGTGGAGAACTGGTAGCCGTAGCTGTAGTCTAAGGTCGAGCCGCTGGTTGTCGGACAGCCAAGCTCGTTCCCGAGAGGGGCGGCTAGGCCAGTGACGGAATTGCAGGCAAGCGGCTGACAATCGTGACACTGCGTCCCCGGCACCGTCGCCTGGATGATTGCTGCCTCCAGGGCCTCCAGGATCGACACGATCTCCGCCGTGGAGTCGCCGGCGGCAACCTCCTCGTCGTCGAGCAGTGCCTCCAGCAGCTCGGTGATGCCGTGCTCCAGCACCAGCACGAGCAGGGCAGCGAGGACCTCGCCGGAACTGAACTCCAAGAGCGCCGCCACCAGCGCGGCGGCGATCGCCACCTCCTCGGCCCAGTCGGTGCTCGGACCGTAGATGCGGAAGCGCATGTCGCCGTTGGCGAGGGGGGACACGATCGACTCGCGTAGACCCGTCCAGTTGTCCCACTCGCCGGGCACACCCTCGTAGAATCCGCAGGCCAGCCGAACAGCCACCTGCATCAGCTTCTGCCGGGGTGGCGTGGTGCCCCGCGGCGCATAGCCAGTCACTGCGCCGAAGAGGTCCCAGCCGTAGCCGGCCACCTTCGCGCCTTCCCAGCCCTCGAGCATCCCGTCCACACGGCCGGTCGACACGTCCTTGCCGGTGAACTGCTCGGTGATGGGCTCCCAGAGCACCTCCTCCCAGTTGCTCCCGTAGGCGTCGGCGAGAATGTAGCGCGCCACAGCCGGGGTGATCGCGGGGTCGACACACGCGCAGAAGGTGCGGAATCCCTCGCCGGTGTAGCGCGGTTCGCAGGCAGTGGACGGCAGGAGCGCGCTGGCCCACTGCCCCACGCGGCGCAGGTCATCAAATGCGGTCCAATTTGACTCCGCGACGAGCCCATCGACGTCGATCGACATCTCACCGAACTGGCGCTCCGGCTCGCGCTCGATCGCCTCCGAAATGGAGGGGTCCATCCGCTGGCCCCGGCCTGCCCCCCCGCACGCCCACCACTCGGCCGTGCTGAACCAGTCCAGGTAACGGTAGCAGTTGGTTGGGTTGGCGCCCGCGTCGATGGTGGCCGGCGGGGCATCGACGGGGGGATCGACCTCGGGCACGTCGGGGTCGGTCGATCCCTGGTCGGGCGCCAGCACCGGCGGGGGCGCGCCCCGCATCGCCGCGCGGCTCGCGAGCACCTCGACGCGCGCACGTGCCAGCGCCCCGGCC
>VGRQ01000677.1 GCA_016875315.1 Deltaproteobacteria bacterium
CGGCCCTTTGCGGGCCGGCTCCGGGGGCGGGCTCCGCGGGCCTCGCGCGCTTGCCGCGCGCGTCGCTCGAATGACTCGCGACCGGCCCGCTGCGCGGGGTCGGCAGCCTGAACCTGCCCGGAGGCGCAATGGCGCCCCCGGGCAGGTTCGAACTGCCGACCCCCAGTTTAGGAAACTGGTGCTCTATCCAGCTGAGCTACGGGAGCTTGGAACCGGAAACTAGGCCGGCGTCAGAGTGATAGACACGGTCGTCTGGCCGGCCATCGAGGTGCAGCCCACCGAGAGGCGATCGCTGCCCTTCTTGAGGGTGACCGCGTAGGTGCCCGAGGAGTTCACGTCGAACTCGGTGCTGAAACCCGCGCCCTCGGCCCAGGACTTCACCGACTTGCAGGCGTCGGAGGGATCGCCGGAGCCGCTGAGCACGATGCTGTCGTTGCCGCCGCCCTCGCTGCACACCATCACCGACATGCCGGAGGGAGCCTGGAGGCTCATCTCCTTGAACTTGCCGCAGGTGCCGGCGAGCACGCTGCCCGCGGCGTTCTTGGGGTCGCCATCACCATCGACGTTGATGTTGATGTCGACGTCGTCGCCGGACAGGCCCTCGAGCTGGGAGACGATGTCGCCGCAGCAGCAGAAGCCGCCGGCGAAGATGACGGTCGCGATGGGAAGGAGGAGCTTCACGGGGGCCTCGGAAAGCGCCGCGAGACTACTCCATCCCGGCGTTCTGGGCTACCCTCGCACCATGCTTTGGTTGATCGGTTGCGCCGAGACAACGTCCCTCGACACCGCGCGGGCCGCGCCGGTGCCGTGGTCTACCGTGCGCGCGCCCCTCGACGAGGCCCGCGCCGACGGCACCCGGCTGAAGCGTGCGATCATCCACCTGCACAGCCCGTTGTCCCACGATGCCTGCGACGGGCACGAGATGGACACCGCCACCTGCCTCGCCGACTTCCGGGCCGGCCTCTGCAACGCCGCCATCGACGTGGCCTTCGTCACCGACCACCCGTCGATGGCGGCCGAGCACCCCTACGACGAGCTCTTCAACCTGCAAGACGGCGACGAGATGATCGATGGCGTCGCCAGTCGTATGACTTGCGACGGCGGCCACGAGGTGACGATGCTCCCCGGCATCGAGGACGAGCTGATGCCCGTGGCCCTCGACCGGCACGTCGCCACCACCCCCGAGGAAAACGACGCCACCTACAACGCCTACGACGAGGCCAGCTTGAAGGCCACCATCGAGGCCGGCGCCGTCCCCTTGCAGGCCCACACGGAGGGCAAGACCCTGGACGACCTGCTCCAGCGGCAGAGCTGGGGCCAGGCCGGGGTCGAGATCTTCAACCTCCACGCGATGGTCGATCCCACCAAGCGCGAAGACGACCTCGACCTCGGCGGCCTCGACTACCTCACCCAGGCCGGCCCCTTCATCGCAGGCGACAACGACGCCGAGCCCGACCTCGTGTTCCTCGCGATCTACGAGGAGCAGGCGGTGTCGCTGGAGCGCTGGGACGCGCTCAACGCCGTGGCGCCGAGCCTCGGCACCGCCGGGACCGACGCGCACGAGAACGCGCTGCCGATGGCCATGCCCGACGGCGAGCGGGTGGACAGCTACCGTCGCATGGTGAGCTGGTTTGCCAACTACCTCGCCGTGGCCGACGACAGCCCGGCGGCGCTGGAATCCGCGCTCCGCGAGCGGCAAGGCTTCGTGGTCTTCGACACCCTCGGCACCCCGGAGGGCTTCGACGTGGCCTACGGCAGCGCGCGCCTGTCGGCCGACGATGTCGCGACCGGAGGAACGCTGGAGGTCAGCTGTCCCTCGCTGGCCGCGTCGTCACCCACGAACACCGTGGCGCCCGAGATCAGCGCCATCGTCTACAAGGACGGCGCCCCCTGGGCCGAGGGCTGCGGCCACCACGACGTCACCGAGCCCGGGGTCTACCGGGTGAGGATCGACATCGTCCCCCACCACCTCGCCGACTTCCTCGGCAGCGCGCAAGACCTCGTCCACGCCTACCCCTGGATCTACTCGCAGGCCTTCCGCATCGGCCTCTGATCGGCCCGCTGCGTTGACGATCGCCCCCTTCTCGACTACCCTCCGCGCGTTCCGGGAGCCGCCTTGCGGACATCCGCCACCTTCCTTGTTTGCACCCTGTCGGCGCTGGGCCTCGAGGCCTGCGAGGGCTGCAACGACACCGAGGTTCACGAGGTCGTCACCGAGGGCGAGCCCGAGTTCTCCAACGACGCCGGCTCGTGGCTCTCGATGGCGGTCACCCCGGATGGGGCCCCCGCCGTGGCCTACTACGACCGCACGATGGACGCGCTCGGCTACGCCGTGGGCTCGATCCAGGACGATGGCAGCGTCAAGTGGACGCGCGAGGAGGTCGACTCCTACCCCGACGACAACGGGCTCAACCCCGGCGACGCGGGCAAGTACGCCTCGCTGGCCATCGCGGGCGACGGCCAGGTCTGGAT
>VGRQ01000678.1 GCA_016875315.1 Deltaproteobacteria bacterium
CGGCGCGGAGCGCGCCGGGGTCGTCGCCGAGGAGCGCGCTGACTCGCGCCCTCGCCCTCGCCCAGCGGCTCGCCGCGGGGTCGGCGCTGCCGTCGCCGCGACCGTGCAGGACGAGGCCAAGCGGCGAGTCCCCCACGTCGAAGTCGCGGCCGCTGACTGGGCCCGCGTAGAGCACGACGTGGTGCCTGGCGCGGGTGAGCGCGACGTAGAGGAGGCGCTGGCGCTCCTCCAGTGCCTCGCGCTTCGCCGCCTGCACGTCGGCATCGTCGGCACCGTCGACCCCCCGGAGGTCGAGGAAGATCTCGGAGCGGCCCGGCGGCGCCGGCGGGCCGACGTCGGCGGGCGCGTCGCGGCGGAAGCGGATCGCCCCCGTGCCCCTGAGGAGTCGCCCGTCGGCGAGGCCGGGCAGGAAGACCACGGGGTACTCGAGCCCCTTGCTCTTGTGCATCGTCTGCACCACCACGGCGTCGGCGTCGGACTCCAGGCGAAGCTCCGAGGCCTCGCGCTCGGACTGGCCCGGCTCTCGCTCGGCGGCGAGCCAGCGCGACAGCTCCACGGGGCCGAGCCGGTCGCGGGCGGCGGCGCGGTGCAAGAGCTCGGCGAGGTGTCGCAGGTTGGTGAGGCGTCGCTCGGCGCCGGGGAGGGCGGCCACGCGCTCGAGCACCGAGCGATCGTCGGGCGCCGAGCTGGCGTAGAGCCACTCGGCGAAGGCCAGGGCGATGCCCTTGTCGGCGGCCAGCTCGGCCTGTCGCGACAGCCACGCCGTGAACGCGATCCACTGTCCCGCGGCGTCGACGCCGCTGCCGCCCGGCTCGGCCCGTTCCTCGCGGCTCGCGGCCAGGGCCGTGGCCGTCCAGCCACCGGCGGGCGTGGCGGCGAGGGCGCGAGCGCAGGCGGCGTTTCCCTCGGCCAGCGCCGCGAGCCATGCCGCCACCCACCCCGCTTCCTCGCTGTCGAAGACCGAGCCCGACTGCCCGATGATCGCCGGGACCCCGAGGTCGAGGAGGGCCGCTTGCACGGCCGCCGCGCTCCTGTTGGTGGACACCAGCACCGCGATGTCGCTCGCGCGCAGTGGCCGCGTGCCCCCGCGCTCGTCGCGAAGCTGGTGGTCGAGGCCCAGGAAGGCGGCCACGTCGGCGGCGACCACGGCGGGGAGGCCGTTGTCGGCGTCGGTGTTCGACGGGACCTTGGCCGGTGGCAGGCCGAGGCACTCCCCGGTGAACCAGCGCAGTTCGACGGGGGCGGCCGGCTGACCATCGCGAAATAGTCGCGACTCGGGCTGTTTCGCCTCGACGGGCACGTAGGCGATCTCTGGGTTGACGAACACGTTGGGCGCGCCCTCCAGCAGGTGCGCGACCGCCCGGACCAGCGGCTGATCGGAGCGGTGGTTGACGGCCATTGTGAACTGGCGCTCGGGGACGACGCTGGCGCGGGCCTGCGCGTAGACCGAGACGTCGGCGCCTCGAAATCCGTAGATCGCCTGCTTGGGATCGCCGATTAGCAGGAGTCGCGACACGCCGGTATGCTCGCCGAACACGGTGCGGAAGATGTCCCATTGCACCGCGTCGGTGTCCTGGAACTCGTCGATCAGCGCCACCTTGAAGCGCTGGCGCAGCCCGTCGACCAGCTCGGCGCGGTCGAGCCCGTCGCGCACCTGGTGGAGCAGGTCGTCGAAGGTGCATTGCTGGGCGGCGGCGAGGCGGCGGCTGAACTCGTGGCGGGCGAAGCGGGCGAGGTCGGCGAGGGGCGCGTGCTGCAGCCCGGCAGGCAGCCCGTCGTGGAGCCGGTCGATGTCGTGGAGGAGGGCGTGGCTCGCGAAGCTCCTGCCCTTGTTCAGGGCGGATTGCAGGAAGGCATGGCCGAAGAACTTCTTCGGGTCGGGTTCGGGGGCCAGGCCGCCCTGCTGTAGCCACGCGACCACCTCGTCGCGGGCTCCCTCGAGTTTCCCGGTGTTCACGCGGGAGGAATGGAAGGCACGCGCGGCGCAGGCGTCGTGGAGATCGGCGTCGATCGCGTCGCCCTCGGGGCCCGCGAGCCGATCGCCGAGCGCCTGGGCCCGCTCGGCGAGCTCGCGCAGCGCGCCCTGCCAGTCGAGGGTCTCGCTTGGCAAGATGGGCCCGTTGCGATGGGCGACGCACGCGGCGGCGACGCGCACGCAGCGTTCGATGCCGAGCCCCGCGGTGCCGGTGAGCCAGCGGTACACCGGCAGGGGCTGGTGTACGACGAGGCGCTGGAACCAGTCGCAGGACACCTCGCGCAGGAGCACCGACGCGTCTTCCACCAGCTCGGCATCGAAGGCGGCGCGGCTCTCGAAGGCCAGCACGCCGAGCACGCGCTGGCAGAAGCCGTGGATGGTGAAGATGGAGGCGGTGTCGAAGTCGCGCACGGCACGGCGCAGCCGCGCGAGGCGTCGCTCCAGCACCGGTGCGCCGAGGGGCGTCCAGGGGCCGCCGGCCGTGGCGGTGCCGGC
>VGRQ01000679.1 GCA_016875315.1 Deltaproteobacteria bacterium
CGGGTCGACCCGCGTTCCGAGGTCGAGGCGCTGCGTCGTATCCTCGAGATCGATCCCACTCACGCCGCTGCCTCGGCGCGGATGAAGGAGCTTGGCTACGAGTAACGAGCAGACGTGATAGCGGCCGGCCCCCATGGCTTCCCCGCAGGACAAGATCCGCAACTTCGCGATCATCGCCCACATCGACCACGGGAAGTCCACCCTGGCCGACCGCCTCCTCCAGGTGACGGGCACGGTGAGCGCCCGCGAGATGCGCGAGCAGTACCTCGACAAGATGGACATCGAGCGCGAGCGTGGCATCACCATCAAGGCGCAGACCGCCGCGATGCAGTGGAAGGGCCACACCCTCGACCTCATCGACACCCCCGGGCACGTCGACTTTGGCTACGAGGTGTCGCGAGCGCTGGCCGCTTGCGAGGGCGTGTTGCTGGTGGTCGACGCGGTGCAGGGTGTCGAGGCGCAGACGCTCGCCAACGTGTACCTCGCCATCGAGCACGACCTCGCGATCCTCCCGGTGGTCAACAAGATCGACCTGCCCGGCGCCGACCCGCTCCGGGCGATGCAGCAGCTCGAGGAGAACGTGGGCCTCGAGACTCGCGACTGCCAGATGGTCTCCGCCAAGACCGGGCAGGGCATCGAGGAGTTGCTCGACGCGATCGTCGCCATCATCCCCCCGCCGGCGGGCGACCGCGAGGCGGCGCTCCAGGCGCTGATTTTCGACGCGTGGTTCGACTCCTACGTGGGCGTGATCGTGCTCGTGCGCGTGAAGAGCGGGGTGCTCCGCAAGGGCGACCGCATCCGCCTGATGGCCACCGGCGCCTTCTACGACGTGCTCAAGCTGGGCGTTTTCTCGCCGGAAGCGGTGGAGCGTCCCGAGCTCGCGGCAGGCGAGGTGGGCTTCATCGTGGCCAACATCAAGACGCTGGCCGACGCGAAGGTCGGCGACACCGTCACCCACGACAAGCACCCGGCCAGCGAGCCGCTCGCGGGCTTCAAGGAAGTCAAGCCGATGGTGTTCTCGGGCATCTTCCCCACCGACTCGGCCGACTATGGCGAGCTGCGGGAAGCGCTCGAGAAGCTCCAGCTCAACGACTGCTCCTTCACCTGGGAGCCGGAAACCTCCGACGCGCTCGGCTTCGGCTTCCGCTGCGGTTTCCTCGGCTTGCTGCACATGGAGGTGATCCACGATCGCCTCGAGCGCGAGTACAACCTCGACCTCATCACCACCGCGCCCAGCGTGGTTTACGACGTGGTCAAGGCCGACGGCGACCGCATCACCATCCAGTCTCCGTCGAAGTTGCCGCCCTTGCAGCATGTCGCCGCCATCGAGGAGCCCATCGCCAAGGTGACCCTGCACGCGCCCGAGTCGTACCTGGGCAACTTGTTCAAGCTGTGCGAGGAGCGCCGCGGTCGCCAGACCAACTTCGCCTACGCCGGACCGGGGCGGGTGATCCTCACCTACGAGATCCCCTACGCCGAGGTGGTGTTCGACTTCTTCGATCGTCTCAAGTCGGTGTCGCAAGGCTACGCCTCGATGGACTACGAGATCCTCGCTGGGAGGCCAGCGACCTCGTGAAGCTCGACATCCTCGTCAACGGCGAGCCCGTCGACGCGCTGTCGACCATCTGCCACCGCAGCGTGAGCTTCCACAAGGGCCAGGCCCTGGCGAGCAAGCTGAAGGACCTGATTCCTCGCCAGATGTTCGACGTGGCCATCCAGGCGGCGATCGGCAGCAAGGTGATCGCTCGCACCACGGTGAAGGCGATGCGCAAGGACGTGACGGCCAAGTGCTACGGCGGCGACATCTCGCGCAAGCGGAAGCTGCTCGAGCGGCAGAAAGAGGGCAAGAAGCGCATGAAAGCGGTGGGCTCCGTGGAGGTGCCGCAGGAGGCCTTCCTTGCCGTGCTCCGGCTGGAAGAGTCGTGAGCCCGCCCGCCCCGCGGGCCCGTCCCTGGTAGCATTAGCGCCGGAGCCACCATGAAGAACCTCATCACCCTCCTCATCGTCGTGGGTCTCGTCGCCGGCGGGGGATGGCTCGTGTATTTCGGCCCTTACTACAAGGACTACTACACGATGGAGGAGGTGGCGGAATCCGTGGTGCTGACCTGGCAGGCCTACACCAAGGAGCGGGCCAAGTCCGAGATCTCGGCCCAGCTGCGCAAGCGCGACATCGACTACATCACCCCGGCGCACTTCACGCTGAGCGAGGAGGCCGGCCAGAAGGTGGTGGTGGTGGAGTGGCAGGTCGACGTGTACCCGCCGCTGGTCGGGGGCCGCCGGCTCGACTTCTACGTCGAGCAGCGCGTGGATCAGAGCGGCGACCTCGTGCGCGAATGAACGTGGTGTGGACCCGCGAGCAGCTCGACGAGGGCGTGAAGCGGCTCGCGACGCAACTGGTGAGGATGCTGGCCGGCGTCCCCCGCTGGGCGCTGGTGGGAATCCGCGACGGCGGCGTGCCGCTTG
>VGRQ01000680.1 GCA_016875315.1 Deltaproteobacteria bacterium
GGTCCAGGGCCCACTGGATGCGGCTCAGATCATTGCAGCTCAAACGTCAGTTTTTATTTTACTAATGATCCCAGCATGTTAGATGGTGTGGCTCCTCCCTTTGCTCGAAATCAGTTCGTTGCATCGGGACCATTCGGACCGCGCGTAGCAGCGGCGGTGGAGCCTCACCACGGGAACCTCCTATGCCGCTCACCGCCTCGACGACGTCTTCTTCGTGTACGGCCATCCCTCCGAGCCTCGCACCCGGTGCGCGGCTGATTGCGGAGCTTACGCCTTCTGTCTTCGAGGAGCTGGGCCGACGGGCGTACGTTCCCCGGCGTCCGGGCTTCACGCTCGTGGACGCGCTGCAGTTCCTGATCCTCTACTTCGCCGGGCCGCCACACCTCGGCGGCCTTCGAGGATTCTACGAGGACTATCGGGAGTACGGTCCGCAACTCGCTGCGGTCGGTGGGCGGGCCCGCTGGATCTCGTCGTCTGCGCTCTCCCGTCTGTTGTCCAGCGTGAACGCATCGATGGTCGAGGACGGTCTGCGATGGCTCCTGCTGGAGGGCGCCGGGGCCCTGCCCCTGATGCGGGCGCCCGGCATGCAGGCCGTCGACGCGCTGGGCCAGCCGTGGCATCTTTTCGACTTTGATCCCTCCCGTCGGGCGATGCGGCAGCGTGCGCTGGAGGACGCTGCGGAGCTTCCGGAGCCACGGCGGCGCCTGAATCACTTGGCCCGACCTGGCTATCCCGGCAGAAAGCGAGGCGAGTTGGTGGGATCTGAGGTCTTGGTGCAGCACGCGGGCTCGGGGATCTGGCTCGGATGTACCGTGCAGCCGGGGAACGGGGACCCGCGCGAGCACTGCCGAGCGGCGGTGGATACGGTCGCGCGTGCCCTGGATCGGATGGAAACCCCGCGCGCGGCGGGCTGCCTCCGCTCGGACGGCGAGTTCGGGACCGTCCCGTGCCTCACCCTGGCGAAGGAGGCCGGAATCGCGTTCCTGACGCGCATCTCGCGCTATGAACTCCTCGCGCTCCCGGAGGTCCAGGCGCGCCTCGAGCGAGCCACATGGGAGCGGGTGGGCGACTCCGGTAGCGGCCCGACCCGGTTCGCCGCCGATCTGGGGGAAGTCCGCCTGACCGCCTCCGCCGGCACGGTCCGCCGGGACGGGACGCCCTACGCGCCCGTGGTCACGCGTGTGATCGTCTCACGGGCCGTAGGCGCGCGTCGCGGCGCTGGGACCCCGATGGGCGACGAGCGCGTCGAGCTGTTCGCCGCCCTTGGCCTTCCTTCGGAGGCGTGGCCGCCCGCGGCCGTGGTCGAAGGGTATTACGGGCGGGTGGGGCAGGAAAACCGGTTCGCGCAGTTGGACCGCGAGTTCGCCGTGGACGCCACCTTCTCCGAAAGGCCGGAAGGCCAGATGGTGGCGTTGACCGCCGCGCTCCTGGTCTGGAACCTCCAAATCGTCCGCGCGGGTGTCCCTGGAACGCCAGCGATGCTGGCGTCCACGCACCGTCCCGGCGCCGCGGCTGTGCCGCCCTTGGTGTGGCCGGAAAGCCGCAGGGTGGAGGGACCGGAGACGGGCTTGGCGGCGAATCCGCCGTCGACAGATACGCCCTCTGAGAGGAGTGCGCCCCGCGAGGCGGCAGCGCCCGAGCCAGAGGCGACGTCCGTGCCGACCGGGACGTCGGTGCCCGAGGAAATACTGAAGTCCGAAGAGGGGAAACCCGAGGCTCGCGCACGTCGCGTCACGCTCCTCACGGAGGCGGGGTTCCCCGCGCGCGTGGCACGGCGTCCCGGTTACCGCTGGAACACGGCCGACGGCAGCATCGTGGACGCCAACGGCCACCGCCTCACGCTTCGCGCGGTGGAGCCGGGAAAGCTCCGATTTGCGAGCACGCGACGACGTCAACAGGCCACGTTCGGGATCTCCCTCGCGCTGAGCGACGCACTCCGCCGTCCGGGGACGGTGCGCGATTCAACACCGGCTCCCGTAGGGCGGCGCCCCTCCAAGCGCGAGACGATCCCGCAATCAAGCGCCCTCGTCGGTCCACACCCACCGCAGCCTCCGGACCGATGGACCGTTGCCTGGCCCAGCTTCCGACCCGCCCGGGCGCGCGACGCGACCCGGAAAGCGCTCGAGGTCCTCCGCATCGACATCACCCTGACGGGCTTCGCGCCGCGGGCGGCGCCGGTCGCGCACCGCCGTCCTGGCCGGATCAGCCTCGCCGAACGTACGAACTGGAACGCCCTCTCCTCAGAGGTGCGGGCAGTTCTCGAGACCGTGGTACGAGCTCGGAAGATCGCGGAGCCCTAGAAAAATGCCGATCGAAATTACCATGGATGGATGCGGGTCCTGTGGGCATAAGGGGATGTCCGAGCCCAACGCTCGAGCGGTTAATTCCCGCTTTCTATGACCAACCCTCCCCCCCAACCCAAGAACCCCCTCCACGGTGTCACGCTCTCGGCGTTGT
>VGRQ01000681.1 GCA_016875315.1 Deltaproteobacteria bacterium
TCCCCGTAGGCGAAGCTCAGCCCGCGCAGCTCGATGCTGGGCGCGCGGGCGGGGGAGGGGAGGGCGCCGGGGCGCAGGGGCTCGGCGTCGAGCACCGCGTAGATTCGCTCCAGCGAGGCCTCGGAGCGCTGCAACACCGGCAATAGCCACCCGAGCATGCGCAGCGGCATCACGATGAAGGCCACCAGCGCGATGAAGGCGGCGAGCTGCCCGGCGGTGAGCGTGCCCTCGCGAACCGCGCCGCCGCCGACGAAAAGGACACCCCAGGTCGCGACACCGCCAGCCACGCCGAGTAGCGGGAAGGCCACGGCGCGCAGGCGCGTCATCGCCAGCGAGGTGCGGCGCAGGTCCTGGGCGCGGCCATCGAGGCGCCCCTGGAACACCCCCTCCACGTTGAAGCCCTGGATGGTGGCCACGCCGGAGAACGCGCCGAGGAGGTCGTCGCTCATCAGCCCGAGTTGCTGCTGCATCTGGCGTTGCAGGCGCATGATTCGGCGCGTTGCGAGCTGCATCAGGCCGAAGGCGAGCACGCAGGGCAGGGCCACGACCAGCGTGAGCTTCGGCGACAGCGCGAGCATCTGTCCCACGCCGAAGAGCATGGAGCCCACGACGTTGCCCGCCTGCAAGAGCGCGAAGCCCGCGAAGGCCCGCGCGAAGGTCACGTCGCTGGTGGCGCGGGAGAGCAGGTCGCCGGTGACTTGGCGCGCGTAGAAGTCGGGCTGCAAGCGGAGCAGGTGCGCGAAGAACTCGCCGCGGAGGTTGAACTCGGCGATGCGGCCGGGGGTGAAGAACCACACCCGCGACAAGGTGCGCGCCACGATCACCAGCACGCCGAGCACCGCGATCCAGTAGGCCTCGCCCGAGGCGCCGGGCTGCCCTGCGCGCAGCAGGTCGAGCCCGGCGGCCATGTGCATCGGCACCTGCACCGACAGGTAGTTGGTGGCCACCAGGGCGAGCGTGCCGACGAGGTACCAGCGCCACAACGGCGCCACGTAGGCCCGCGAGAAGCGGAGCGTGAACTTCAAGCGGTCGTTCCCCATGCCCGCCGCGGCGCCGTGCAAGGCGGGCCGGGGGCCCTGGGCATGGGGAACGGCGGTGGAGGGGAGAGGGCCACGGTCGGCGCGTTACTCGACGCGCCGACCGCCGGAGGCCGGAAAGCGTAGCTTGGAGGCTGAAGGGGATGGCCCGGTAGGGGAGGAGGCCGGCGAGGACTCCTCCCCCGCGGTGGGGGCGCGCAGCTCTTCGGGCGTGTCGTGCAGTCCCGCCAGCAAGGCGTCGCGGCGCTCGGCCACGTCGGCGTCGAGCTTCTGGCGGGCCTCGGCGAGCCGATCCATCATGCGGCGAGGCTCGCGGCGCACGCCGGCCTGGAAGAGCGCGTGGACCAGCCACGGGAACACCGCCGTCACGTCGCAGTGCACGTAGACCGAGCTGTATTCCACGCACTCCGCGCTCACCTTGCCCCAGGTGTGTCCCTCGCCGGCGGGGCAGGAAGACAGCGCGCCGTTGTCGACCGGATCGACGCAGAACTGCACGTCGATGTCGAACCCGCGGGCGTCGAGCTCGAAGATCTGGGAGAGCGTGGGCTCGCCCTGCAGGGTGTAGTTCTTCGGCACGCCCCCGCCGAGGATCCACACCGCCGTCTCGCCCTCGGTCTGGGCCAGCCACTGCACGCCCGCCATCTGGTACACGTCGGCGGCCACGTCCAGGCTGAACTTGAACTCCTCGCCCAGAAGTGCCTTGAGTTTCACGACATTCAGGAAGATCGATCCATCCTGCGGGGCGCCCACGAAGATCGGGACGCCGTGCTTGTAGGCGGTGGCGAGGAGCGAGTGCTGGTCGACGCCGAGGGCGAGCTCGATCTCGTAGAGGTGCTGGCCGAGCAGGTTGTGGAACTCGGCGGTGGTCATCGACCGCTGGAAGTCGGGCTTGGCCACGAGCCAGGAGAACAGGCGATCCGTCTTGAGCAACACGTCCTCGGCGAAGCCGATGTCGTAGATGCGGATGATGCGGGCCTCGCGCAGCATGGTGTCGCCCGCGTCGGGGGCGATCTCGCGGAGCCGGTGGCCGAGGATGCGGTGCGCGTCGTGATAGAGATTGGCACCGGTGGTGGTGAGGACGTCGATGATACCGGCCTCGATGAGGGGGACGATGCAGCTCCGGTGCAGCCCGGCCGGGGTCATCGCCCCGGAGAGGGTGGCGAACACGTAGTTGCCCCGGGTGACCGACTGCTCCATCAGCCGGGCGGCCTCGCGCACCTGGCGGCCCACGAAGGCGGGGAAAGCGCTGGCGAGCAGCTCGACGCCGGACTCCTGGCCGGTGATGGCGCGGGGTCGCACCTCGCGGGCGCGCACGAAGGCGTCCTGGACTTCGGATTCAGACACGGGGCCGCTCCTCTGGGGGCAGCCGCCTATCGCAGCGAGGCCCAGGCGCGCTGCGAGGCGATGGCCAGGACGTGCA
>VGRQ01000682.1 GCA_016875315.1 Deltaproteobacteria bacterium
GCTCGGCCTCGGGGGCGAGGCCAGCGTCGTGTTCCTCGGGAGCGGTAGCCTCGCGTACGGGGAGTTCCACGAGGCCCTGCACCTGGCGGCGGCGCATCGCGCGCCGGTGGTCTTCGTGGTGAGCTGGTACCTCGGCGAGGGCCCCTTCGCGCCGCAGCTCGCCGTGCCGCCCGACGTCCTCGCCGCCGCGCTCGGCCTCCCAACGGCCACTTGCGATGGTACGCGCGCCGACTCGGTCGCGAGCGCCCTGCGTCCGCTGCTGCCGGGAGCGGCGCTGCTCCGCTGCGATCTCCGGGGGAACTAGCTCAGGAACTTTCGCTTGCCGGGCGTGTTCTTCCACGCGTCGGCGTCGGGCGGCGGCGGCTTCTGCGCGCGGATGCTCGGCCACTGCTTGGCCAGTCGCGCGTTGATGTCGATGAAGGCGGCCTGGTCGGCGGGCACGTCGCCGTCGGCGTAGATGGCCTGCGCGGGACAGGCGGGCACGCAGGCCTGGCAGTCGATGCACTCGCCGGGGTCGATGACGAGCATGTTCTCGCCCTCGCGAAAGCAGTCGACGGGGCAGGTGGCGACGCAGTCCGTGTACTTGCAGCGGATGCACGACTCGGTGACGACGTGGGCCAAGGCGACGCTCCCGGGCCCCATCCTACCGCGGGGGGACTACTCGCAGACCACGTCTTTCCCGTCTTGCTTGGCGATGCCCGTGAGGCCGCAGGTGACGCTGCAGGAAGCCCCCTGGGTGCAGTTCTGTACCGTGCCGTTGGTGTCGGGCAGGGTGACCGAGCAGTTGCCGACGTCCTTGCAGTCGACGGTGCAGGCCGAGGACTGGCTGCACTCCACCTGGCAGCTCTCGGCGCCGGAGCAGTTGACCGTCACCTCGTCGCTCCCGCCCTGCACGTCGCAGTCGGGGCTGTCGGTACACTCGACGTTGCAGGCCGCGTCGGCACAGACCACCTCGCAGGTGTCGCTCGCCTCGCAGCTCACGTCGCACTCCTCGGGGCACACGCACTCGTTGCCGTCGCAGGCGCCCTCCTTCAGGGCGTCGTCGGTGAATGAACCGAGGTCGCAGCCAACGAGGAGGAAGGCGAAGAATGGGGCCAGGCGCATGAGGACTCCAGGTGCTCCCCTGTATCGCGCGAGGCCCCCCCTTTCTTCAGTTCTGGCGCCCCTCGATGGCCAGGAGCAGCACCACCAGCCCCACCGCGAGCTTGCTGTCGATGACGCCCGCCTTGTCCATCTCGAAGTCCACGTCGTAAGTGAGGCGGAAGGGGTTGAAGCGCTGCTTGATCACCCCCACGGTGTCGCCGCCGCTCGACTTGACGGTGAAGGTCTGCGGGATCCAGCCCTTGAGGAACACCCGGCGCACCATCGCCATCAACATGCTGTCTTCCTCGAGCTTGGCGATCTGCTCGTCGTCCTTGCCGAGCACCAGCCAGCTGTCGCGCAGCATCGACTTGAAGCCCTCGCGGCGGGCGGCGCCAAGCTTGCTGCCGTCGATGTCGTTGACGTCGTAGGTACCGCCGAAGTCGCCCCAGCTCCGCGCCTTGATGTTGAGCTTGTGGTCGGACTGGTTCTCGTCGGCAAAGACGTTGATGTCTTCCTTGAGCTTGAACGCTTTCTGCTTGACGAAGAAGCGAAGGTTCCCCTCGGGCCCGTAGATGCGAAAGGCATTGCCGAGGAAGGAGAAAATGGCCTTGTTCGCGGTGAACTTGCGGCCCCAGGTGGCAATTTCGGTAGACATGACGCTCCGGTGTGGCGCGCGCATGTATCGCGGCGTCGCGCCGGATCCGGTGCTAAGTTCCTCGCATGAACCCGCTGCCCGCCGCCTCGGCGCCGAACCCCGCGCGCGTGGAGTACCCGGATTCCGACGGGGAGCCGATGGCCGACAACACCGAGCAGTGGGACGACATGGTGAAGATCAAGGAAAACCTCGATCGGTTGTTGCCCGCTGCCTTCGTGGGCGGCGACCTGCTGTGGTACCCGGTGGAGGGCGACCCGAAGACCCGCATCGCGCCCGATGCGCTGGTGGCGCTGGGGCGCCCCAAGGGACGCCGCGGTTCCTACATGCAGTGGGAGGAAAACCACCAGCCGCCCGACGTGGTGATCGAGATCTGGTCGCCGAGGAACCGGTTCCCCCACCAGGTGCAGAAGCTCCGATTCTATGATCGCTTCGGCGTGCAGGAGTTCTGGTGCTGGGACCTCGTCGAGCGCCTGTTCTCGGCCTTCGTCCGTCGCGATGGTACCCTGGAGCCCGTCGACACCTCGGAGGGGTGGACCAGCCCGCTGCTCGGCGTGCGCTTCGAGGTGGTGGGCGGCGAGCTCAACGTGTACGCGCCCGGCGGTCAGCGTTTTCGCACGCTCACCGAGATCGCGGCCGACGAGGCCGCCGCTCTCGCCCGCGCCGGCGAGGCGACGGCCCGCGCCGACGAGGCGACGGCCCGCGCCGACGAGGCGAC
>VGRQ01000683.1 GCA_016875315.1 Deltaproteobacteria bacterium
GGGACGACCGACGCTGGCTCGTGCGGAGTCCAGGAATTCTGTCGCGGTTTTTCCGATAATTCTGTCGTGAGTCAGGGAGACCATCGAGGCCATGCCGGGGTCGAGGTGGCCGGTGCGACCTGATGGGCCGTCGAGGTGGACAAAGCGTCCGCCTCGGTCGAGTGCCCTGTCGACGATAGCCTCCGCGAGGTCGTGGTCGTGCAAGACCGTGCCCCAGTCGCGTGGCAGCTTGTTGGTCGTGAAGATGATGGGCTTGCGGTGCAAGTGGCGGGCTTGAACGACGTGGAAGAGCACGTTAGCGGCATCGGGCCCGTAGGTGAGGTAGCCGACCTCGTCGATGACGAGCACATCCACGCTGGTGAGCGAATGGAGCGCGGGCTGGAGTCGGCCCTCGCGGCCAGCGGCGGAGAGGGTCTCGATGAGACCAGCGCATGTCACGAACAGGGCGTGGTAGCCATTGAGGATGGCCTTGTAGGCGATGGCGATGGCCAGATGGGTCTTCCCGCGGCCAGTTCTGCCGTACAGGATAAGGCTGCGGCCGTCGGTGATGAAGTCGGGGCTCAGGAACGAGCCAAACAAGGTAAGCCGCACGTTGGTGCGCAGCGAGAAGTCGTAGTCTTCGATGGTCTTGAGGAACGGGAAGTGGGCGTCCCGGGTCCGCTTCTGGATGCCGGTCTGCTGCCGCAGGGCGACCTCCTCCGCGGCCAGCACGGCGAGGAAGTCTCGATGGGACCACTGCTCGGTCTCGGCCCGCACCGCGACATCACGATAGAGCTTGCGCATGTGGGCCAGATGGAGGCGCTTGAGCAGGCCATCAAGGTCGAGCTCGGCAGGGGTCACGGATGCACCTCCAAGTTTCTGGAACCACCTAGATGTATGGCGGTTTTCAGGTAGTGGGCGACGTATTCAGCACCGAAGACACCGGCCTGGTGTGAGGCTTGGACCGCCGAGACGAAAGCAGCGTCACCGCAATCCTGGAGGAGGGCGTGAAGGCGATGGGCGTCGGGGGCCCACGAATGCGGGCGCCTCTGGTAGATCGCATCAAAGTAGCTCACGACCTCCGGACCGAGGTCAAAGAGGTCCTGACGCTTCCGGTACAGCTTGGCGCGTTGACCAGAGACCTGGGCGAGCCTGGAGGCCCGAGGCTCGTGGGAGGAAGCGTGCTCATGGCGACCAAACCGCCGAGTGTACCAGACCTCGTGGCCCCCCACCTGGATCCGCACGCGGTCCGCGTATGCGTGTATGGTACCGCCGAGGCCGACAAGCTCGGGCGACACATCATAGCGGTTGGTCTCGAAGACCACGCTTGCGGTGGGACCGACCACCACAGGGAAGCGGAGCGCGAGCTGGTCGGGAGTGATGTTCAGAGGTAGCAGCCGGGGTTTCTCCTCGGCCAGGCGGACGGCAGGAGGGACACCGGTGGCCCGGCAGGGCCGGTCGTGGGTGACCTCGTGCAACCAAGCCGCCAGCTGATCGCGCAGGTCGCTCGGATCCTGGAACCGGCGCTGGCGGAAGAAGCTCCCCTTCACCCAGCCCACCAGATTCTCGACCGCCCCCTTCTGTTCGGGGCTGTACGGCCAGCACAGCTCCACGCCCAAGCCCAAGTCGATGACCAGGTCCTGGAAGTGGCGACCCCACTGAGTCACGGTCCCGTCCTTCTTCCACTTCTTCGCGATGGCGCTCGCGCGGTCGAAGACGGCCACCATGGGTCTGCCCCCGAAGGCATGCAGGTGCCCCAGAAGTGCCCGCACCAACGTCTCTGCGGTCTCGTCGGCGACAATGGTGACCAACGGCGTTCGCGAGTACTTGAGCTTGCTGGCGAAGAAGGTCACCGTCTCCTTGGTGCCATCGCGGTACGTGACCACCACGTGGCCGAAGTCGTGCTGACTGAACTCCCCGGGCAACCCCTCGAAGTGGGTCTCGAGCTGCACCGGCTTGGGGCGCAACTCGCGCACGAGCTCGTACACGGCGCTTCGCTTCGCCAGGCAGCCAGCCTTCCGAAGTCGGTCGAAGATCTCGACCGACCTTAGCCCCACGTCCTCCTCGAGCATCTGCCGGACCGCGTCGCGATGCCCTGCCACCTTGCTCGGCCGCCCGATCCGCTTCTCGCGCCGTGCCGTCACGTCATCGGCGTGGCTGACGGCTGCCTCACGAGCGATGCGCTGCACGGTTCGCAGATCCACACCAGCCAGCCGGCTCACTTCGCTCGACCCGTGGCCCGCCCGCAACAACACCTGGACCTCATGTCGCTTCAGCATTGGAACCACACCTTCCTCCCGCTCGTGGCCCACGCCACGGAGCGGTAACCCTCTTCAAGAGTAGGCCCGGCTACAACCAGGCATTGGACCCCACCGGAGACCGGCATCACTTGCCCCTCCCCCGGTGTGTGCCCGGCGCGACAGAATTTCCGGACGCGACCACGACAGAATTATCGGATTCCGCAGCGAGGGGC
>VGRQ01000684.1 GCA_016875315.1 Deltaproteobacteria bacterium
CGGGAGTGGCGCTTCGAGGTGGCCTATCAGCTCTACTCGATGTCGAAGAACCACCGCTTCCGCGTGAAGGTAGCGGTCAAGGAGACCGAGTGCGAGATCCCGAGCATCTGGGACATGTGGGGCATGGCCAACTGGATGGAGCGCGAGGTGTGGGACTTGTTCGGCATCAAGTTCTCCGGGCACCCCAACCTGCGCCGGATCATGTGTCACGACGACTTCCAGGGCCACGCGCTGCGGAAGGACTACCCCATCAACAAGCGGCAGAAACTCACGGTGCCCGCCGAGAACCTGCTCTGCGAGAAGGTGGAGTGGGCATGAGCGATCAAACCTCGGTCAACGCGATCCCCACGGATCTGCTCACCCTCAACATCGGGCCCTCCCACCCGGCCACCCACGGCACGCTGCGCATCCAGGTGCAGCTCGACGGCGAGACGATCGTCAACAGCGGCTGCGAGATCGGCTACCTGCACCGCGGCTACGAGAAGCAGTGTGAAACGGTCTTTTACCAGATCGTCATCCCCTACGCCGAGCGCCTCAACTACATGGGGCCGGTCCACAACAGCAACGCCTGGTGCCACGCCTGCGAGGTGTTGCTCGGCATCGAGATCCCGGCGCGCGCCCAGGCCTTGCGGGTGATCACCAGCGAGATGGGCCGCATCATCGACCACTGCGTGTGCATCGGCACCAACCTGGTCGACATCGGCGCCCTCACCAACTTCTGGTACATGTACAACTACCGGGAGAAGATCTACGATCTCTACGAGGAGTTGTGCGGCGCGCGCATGATGGTGAACTACCCCCGCATCGGCGGGGTGTCACTCGACGCGCCCGACGGCTGGCTGGAGAAGGTCAAGCGCACCGTCGACGAGATGGCCGAGGCGGTGGGCGACGTGCAGAAGCTCGTCGAGCGCAACCGCATCTTCATGGACCGCACCATCGGCGTGGGCGCGATCAGCAAGGAGCTGGCGCTGTCGCACGGGGTCACCGGTCCCTGTCTCCGGGCGGCGGGCGTGGCCCACGACCTGCGGAAGGCGCAGCCCTACTGGGGCTACGAGAAGTACAAGTTCGAGGTCCCCACCGCCGAGCACGGCGACACCTACGATCGCACGATTGTCCGCTTCCAGGAAATGTACGAGTCCTGCAAGATCATCCACCAGGCCATCGACTCGATTCCCAGCGGCCCGGTGATGGTGAGCGAGCACCTCGTGGCGCTGCCCGCGAAGGACAAGGTCTACAACACCATGGAAGGGCTGATCAACCACTTCAAGCTGATCATGCACGGCATCCAGCCGCCCCCCGGCGAGATCTACAGCGCCACCGAGGGCGGCAACGGCGAGATCGGCTTCTACATCGTGAGCGACGGCGGGCCGAAGCCCTGGCGCGTTCGCATCCGCCCGCCGTGCTTTGCCAACTACAGCGTTTTTCCCAAGGTCATCCAGGGGCAGATGGTGGCCGACGCGATCGCCGCCCTGGGCTCCATCAACATCATCGCCGGAGAGCTCGACCGATGAGTCACGCGGCACCGACGGCGGCGTCTCGCGGCCCTCGCGAGTGGACGCCCGAGCAACGCGCCGAGATCGACAAGATCCTCGCGCGCTACCCGACCCGGAAGGCGGCGGTCATGCCGCTGTTGTGGATGGCCCAGGACGCCTGGGACTGGCTCGACCTCGACATCATGCGCCTGGTCGGCCGCACCCTCGACCTGCCGCCGAGCCATGTACACGCGGTGGCGTCGTTCTACACGATGTTCAAGAAGGCGCCGACCAACAAGTACCTGATCCAGGTGTGCCACACGCTGTCCTGCGCGCTGGTGGGCGCCGACAAGATCGTGGAGCACCTGGAGCGGCGGCTCGAGGTCGACGAGCACGGCAACAGCCGCGACGGTCTCTTCACCCTGATGCGGGTGGAGTGCCTGGCCTCCTGCGGATCGGCGCCGATGGCCCAGATCAACGAGCACTACTACGAGAAGCTCACCCCGGAGATCGTCGACCAGGTGATCGACGCCATCCGCGCGGGACGGAACCTCGCCGAGCCCAGGAAGGAGGCGGATCAATGGACGTTCCCCGTATCCTGACCGCCAACTGGGGCGTGCCCGACAGCCACCGCCTCCCCATGGCGCGGCAGCGTGGCATCTACGGGCGCTTGCCGCGTGCCTTCGGCATGGCGCCGGCAGAGATCACCCAGGTGGTGAAGGACTCCGGCCTGCGCGGTCGCGGCGGCGCGGGCTTCCCCACCGGCGTGAAGTGGGGCTTCGTGCCGCCGGCCGAGAAGCGCAACGGCAAGCCGGTGTACCTGCTCTGCAACGCCGACGAGTCCGAGCCCGGCACCTTCAAGGACCGCTACCTCATGTGGCTCGATCCGCACTTGCTGATCGAGGGCATGATCATCAGCAGCCGCGCGCTCGACGTGCACCGCGCCTACATCTACATCCGCGGCGA
>VGRQ01000685.1 GCA_016875315.1 Deltaproteobacteria bacterium
TCGGCGGTCACGGTTGCCGATGTATCTACCGCGAGGTAGGTTTCTCGTCAACTGGATGACTCGATGGGCCTGGTGGCTGCTTTGCTCGCGTGTACTGCACCCGTCGACGGCGCCGGAGGCACCGGCGACAGCAGCGTTCCCGGCGACACCCACGACCCCGGGGACAGCAGCGACCCCGGGGACAGCAGCGACCCCGGGGACAGCGGCGAGCCACCCCTGGCCTACGACGAGGGCGATGGCCCCTACGACGTGGCCACCGACGACGGCACGGTGAGCGGGCAGGGGGTGACGTGGTTCACGCCGCGCGGAGTCTCCGCCGCGCCGGTGGTGATGTGGGCCCACGGCTTCGCCCGCTCGCGCGCCTTCCACGAGGACGCGGCCCGCCATGCCGCGAGCTGGGGGCTCGTCGTCGTGACCGTCGACCTGCCCGAGCCCTACGGTGGCCACGAGGCCAACGGCGCCTTCCTCGCCGGCGAGTTGCGCACCGCCGCGCTGGCTCGCCCCGAGGCCGACGGCCGGTGGGCCTTCGTGGGACACAGCGCCGGAGGCCTCGCCGCCGTGCTCGCCGCCGCGGAGGTCGGTGCCGACGCGGTGGTGGGGCTCGACGCGGTGGACTACGACGATCTCGGTCGCGACGCCGCCCGCCAGGTGACGGCGCCCACCCTGCGACTGGTGGGCGAGCCGAGCACCTGCAACGCCTCGGGCAACGGCCGCGACTGGAACCTCGGCGGCACCGACTGGTTGGTGGAGGTGCCCCGGGCCTCGCATTGCGACTTCGAGAACCCCACCGACACCCTGTGCAGCGCGGTGTGCGGGTCGGCCGACGCGGCGAGGCAGGAGGTCGTGGGCGAGTACGCCACGGCGTGGCTGGTGTACACGCTGATCGGCGGCGCCGAGGCGTGGATCGAGGGCGCCGAGGCCCAGGCCGACCGGCAGGGCGGGCGCATCGACTACGACTAGGCATATGGGGTGATCATGCTCGCGCTCCTCGCCCTCGCCCCGGTCCTGGCCGCCCCGGCTGTGCCCCCGCCCCGCGTGCTCGGAGAGTGGGGCGCGCCAGTGGAGACCACCGGCGCCTGCACCCGGGTGACGATGATCGTCGAGTCGACCGCGCCCGCGCGCGTCGACGTGCTCGATGGCGACCAGTGGCGCGAGGCGCCCGCCACGTGGACCGGGCCGGGGGTGTCGGTCCACGCCCTCGACCTCGCCGCGCCGAGGGACGCAATCGCCTTCCGCGATCGCGGGGGACGGGTGAGTCGCCTGGAATGGGACTGCTTCGTCCCCAGCGCCGGCGAGCCACGCCGGCCGGCGGCAGCGCCGCCCCCGGCGCCCGGGGTGCTCCCCGCCGAGCTGGTGGCCATCGGGGTGGTGTCGCGCGCGTCGTGGGGCGCCGATCCCACCCAGTGCTCCACCACCGAGGACGACTGGTACCGGATGGCCATCCACCACACCGCCGGCAGCCAGACCTACGGCGGCACGGTGCAGGGCGCGGTGCAGGCCTTGCAGGCGTACTCCTTCTCCACGGGCGAGTACTGCGACATCCCCTACCAGTTCCTCGTCGGCTACGACGGGTCGCTCTGGGAGGGCCGCCCCTACGACTACTACAGCGGCGCCACCGGTGGCGGGAACAACGACGGCAACATCGCCGTGTGTTTCCTCGGCTGCTACCACCCGTCCGGTTGCTCCACCTCGCACAGCGTCACCGAGGAGATGATCGACGGCGGCCAGCTCCTGGTCCAGACGCTGGCGGGCCTGCACGCCATCCCGAGCGACGACGACAGCATCCGCGGGCACCGCGACTGGCCCGACAACGCCACCGCCTGCCCCGGCGACTGGCTCTACGATCGTCTCGACGACCTGCGGGAGCCCCTGGGGCCCACCTGGGCGGCGGAGCTGGTGTCGATCAGCTGCACGCCGGGCGACGAGGCGCAGGTGTCGCTCACCACGGGCGAGACATCGAGCTGCGTGATGGCCTTCGAGAACGCGGGCAGCGCCACCTGGACCCCCGGGAGCACCAAGCTGGCGCCCATCCCGCGCGACGAGGCCTCGCCGCTCGCCGCGTCGACCTGGCTCGACGCCACCCGCATGGCCACCGTCTCCGAGTCGACCGCCCCGGGAGGAACGGGGTATTTCACCTTCGACGTCTACGCGGCGGCGGCCGGCGAGTACGAGCTCGACGTGGGGCTCCTCGAGGAGTGGGTGGCCTGGTTTGCCGACGACGGCGGCCCGCCCGACGGCCAGGTGGAGGTGTTTGTCAACGTGACCGACCCCGCCGGCGAGCCGGGCGATAGCCAGCCGCCGGGGGACGACTCTGCCACCGGGGCGCCGAGCCCCGCCGCCCCGGGCAACGCCGTGGCCCTCGACGAGATCGAGGGCGGCTGTGGGTGCAGCGGCGCGGCGGGCGACGCCGGCTGGGGCGCCCTGGCGGCGGGACTGCT
>VGRQ01000686.1 GCA_016875315.1 Deltaproteobacteria bacterium
CGCTGGGCCTACCTCGCGCCGCTCTGCTCGGCGGCGGCGGGCCCCTTGCTGGTGCACGGCTTCGTGGCGCCCGCCTCGTGGCTCCTGGTCGCGGGGAGCGCGCTGCTCGCGGCGGTGTCGTCGCAAGTGGCGCGTCGTCACCCGGCGCCGTTCACGGCGGTGATCGCGATGGGGGCGTTCTCCTGGCTGGCGGGGAGCCTCGCGTGGGTGGTCACCGGGGCCGTGGCGGCCTCGGTGCCGTTGTGGATGAACTTCCTCGTGCTCACCATCGCCGGCGAGCGATTGGAGCTGTCGCGACTGCGCCCGGCCCCGCGCTGGGCGCTGTGGGGGTTCGGGCTGGTAGTGTTCGCGGCCCTGCTCGGCGCGGCGATCGACACCCGCCTCCTCGGCGTGGCCTACCTCGCGCTGGCCTGGTGGCTCCTGCGTTTCGATCTCGCGCGATTCACGGTGTGGCAGCCGGGGCTCCCTCGCTACGTGGCGAGCTGCCTGCTTCCCGGCTTTGGCTGGCTCGCGGCGGGCGGCGTGTTCCTCGCGCGCGGGCCGCACCTGCCGGGGACTATGGCCCACGACGCGGCACTCCACGCGGTGCTGGTGGGCTTTGTGCTCTCGATGGTGTTTGGCCACGCGCCGATCATCCTCCCGGCCGTCACTGGCTGGGCGGTGCCCTTCACGCGGGCCTTCTACGCGCCCCTGGTGGTGCTCCACGCCTCGGTCGCTCTACGAGTGGTGGGCGACGTCGCCGAGAGCCCGGCGCTGCGGCTCTGGGGCAGCTACGGGCACGCGGGGGCGCTGGCGCTGTTTGGGGTGGCGCTGGTCAGATCCCGGCTGGCTCTGCGGGCACCCTGAGCAACACCACCCCGAGCCCCTCCAGCGTCACGGTGAAGGTGAGCCCGTCGTCGCCGGTGACGGCCGTGTAGACATCGCCGCTGCCGAGGGCCCAGGCGTAGGCCCCCGGCATGTCCACCAGCGTGACCGTGGCCGCCTCCTCCGAGGAATTGACCACCATCACCAGCAGCTCCTCGTGCTGCGTCCAGCCGCGCACCGCCTGCGCGGGGACGGTCTGCTCCTCGAGGTACATCGGGGTGAAACTCAGCTCAGTTTCCCCGTCCACGGCGCGCCAGTGCACGTCGGTCGGCTCGCCGTGCAACATCCACTCGCCGGCGGCGTCGGCTCCCCCGAGGCGCTCGGCAACCCAGAGGAGGCCGTCGGTGGCGGTGCTCCCGGCGTCGTAGCGGGCGTGCCACCACGCGAAGGGAAACCAGCCCATCGCCCCGCCCACCAGCCCGGCGAAGCTGTCGTGAATGGCCTCCTCGCTGGTGGGCGACTCGGCCTCGTAGTCAAACGTTCCCGGCAGGGTGAGCGGCACGCGCTCGGCGGTACTGTAGCCGAGTGACTCGATGGCCTCGACCTCCGACTCGGCGCGCCACCGCGCCCAGACGTGGGGCTGCCCGGAATACTCGACATAGGCGCCGGCGCCGATGTAGTCGAGGTAGGGGATGTAGGGGAGCAGGTCGTCGGGCGGGTAGTGCCCGGGGATGTACATGTAGGCCGGACGGTCGTCGTTGTCGTGGATCAACGCGGATAGCTCGGTGACAACCGCGAGCTCCTCGGGATACCAGTAGCGTTGTTCTTCCGGCAGCGACCAGAAGGCGATGCGAGTGTCGCTTTTCAGCAACTCGAAGTCGGCGGCGTCGCGGATGGCGCCCACCACCTGCACGCCCTCGGCCTCGGCGGCGGCGGCGAAGCTCTCGTAAGTGCCGTCGTCGAGGCTCACGTAGGCCTGCACCACGTTGACACCGGCCGCTGCGAGCGTGGGCATGTCGGCTTCCGTGGCCTCGTACATCATCACCGGGAAACGCTCGCCGTTGGGCCAGATGCCCTCGGCCGCCCGGGTGTTGATGGCGAACTTGCCGTAGTCGGTACACTCGCCGTTCACCACCTCGATGGCCACCGCCTGCTGGGTGGTGGGCGCGTAGCTGCAGAGGCGATGGGTGTCACTCACCTGCACGCAGGTGGCGCCGTCGATGCTGGCCACGGCGCCGGACGGCACGCGGAGGAGCCAGTCGTAGCGGGTGCCGCTGAAGAGTGTCGAGCCGTCCTCGGGGCCGGAGAAGGACCACTCGAACTCGCAGGGGGTGGCGGTGTCGTTGTTGTAGGCGGTGTCGGGGGCGGTGTCGGTCGTGGACGTGTCGCCGGCGGTGTCGGCCGCGGTGTCGTTGTCGGTGGGGTCGGCGCCCGGGGGAGGGCTTGTCGTGCATGCCAGGAGGAGGAGCATGGGGGGGAGTATCCCGGCCTTCGGCCCCCTCCCGGCCTTCGGCCCCCTCCCGGCCTTCGGCCACCGGCCGGCCTCAGGTTGCCGGACCCCGCGGGCGGGGGAGGGGAGGTAGCGAGATCGGACCCCTCCCGGCCTTC
>VGRQ01000687.1 GCA_016875315.1 Deltaproteobacteria bacterium
CAACGGCGAGGGCCACGCCGAGGGCGAGGTGTCCGACGACTTCGCCATGATGGACCAGCACGGCCAGAGCGTGCACCTCTACAGCTTCTGCGATCGCGTGATCTACATGGTGTTCGCTGCCTTCTGGTGAGGCGCATGCACTTCCGAGGCCGGTGGCCTCGAAACGATCTACCAGGGCGGCAAGGACGATGGCCTGATGGTGCTCCAGGTCATCACCGAGACCGCCGACTACTCCACCCCCGAGCAGGCCGACCTGCAGGAGTGGGCCGACAGCTACGGTCTCACGATGCCGGTTCTCGCCGACGCCGAGGGCCTGTTGTGGACCTACGCCGAGGGCATGAGCAGCGTCGGGCTGCCCTTCACGGTGGTGCTCGATCGGGGCGTGGTGATCGACACGATCATGAGCGGCTCCAATTCCACGCGCGCTGAAGAGTTGCTCTGATGCGGGCGCTGATCCTCGCCGGGCTGGGTGCCACCAGCCTCGGCTGCGCGGGACTACCGGGGAGCGAGGAGGGCGACGACGAGGGCGACGAGCCGACAACGACGGCCTCACCAACGACGAGGAAGACGATCTCGGCACCGATGGCGACCAGGCCGACTCCGACGGCGACGGCTGGGACGATGGGGCCGAGGTGGCCGACAACTCCGACCCCCTCGACGAGGACGACAAGCCCTACGAGGGCGGCTGGAGCAAGGGCGCCTGCCGCAACGACGTGAAGGCCACCGGCTACGACGAGGGCGACATCAGCCGCGACTTCGTGCTCCCCGACCAGTTCGGCGACAACGTGTCGCTCCACGACTTCTGCGACCGCTCCGTCCTGCTGATCTTCTCAGCCTTCTGGTGAAGCGCGTGCGTATCCGAGGCCGGTGGCCTCGAAGACCTCTACCAGGAATACGCCGACCAGGGCTTCATGCTCATCAACGTGGTGATCGAGAACAACCGCAACCAGCCTCCCTCCGAGTCGGAGCTGTACGACTGGGCCGACAAGTACGGGATGACCTTCCCGGTGCTCTCCGACGAGGATGGCGTGATCTGGAACTACGCCGAGGGGGGCAGTGTCGGCCTGCCGTTCAAGGTGCTCATGGACGACGGCGCCGAGATCGTGAGCAAGAACCCGCGCGACCGCGACATCGAGCAAACCCTCGACTAGCGCTCGCGGCCACCTGATTACGGTGCGTCTCCGCGCGAGGTGGCCGTGTCGTTGATCGCCCTGTTGATGTGCGTACTGAGCGCGTTCGCCGGCACCGGCCTCGTCGGCACCGCGCCACTGGTGGCCGATGGCGAGGCCACCTCGGTGGTCCGGGCCTACGTGGAGCGCTGTCCCTCGGGGGCGCGCGCGCGGGTGAAGGCCGAGTCGGGGAAGGTGTCCTCGGTGGCGATGGGCGCCGACTGCATCGTGAGCTTCGAGTACACGCCTCCGGCGGTGAGCCAGCCCAAGTCGCTGCCGGTGTCGGTGATCGTGCAGGGCGACGAGCAGGTCGTCCAGGTGCCGGTCGTCCCCCCCTTCCAGGGCGAGATCGCCATCAGCTTCGACCCGCCCACCCTCGGCGCGGGCCAGTCGGCCTCGGTGAAGCTCGTCCCCTCCGGAACCTCGCCGGTGTCGCCCGAGCGGCGCCGCTTCGTGCTCACCGCGAGCACCGGCACCATCGACTTCCCGGTGCCGCTGGGCGACGGCAGCTACGCCGCCCGCTACACCGCCCCCAAGACGCTCGCCGGCCCGGTGATGGTGGCCGTCACCGCCGCCGACATGGCCGCACCCGACATCGGTGGCTTCGCAACCCTGCCGCTGCTCCAGAAGAAGGCCGTCCAGTTCGACGCGCCCTCGGGATCCACCAACGTCCTTGCGATGGGCGGCAAGCAGTTCGGACCCTTCAAGGCAGACAGCAAGAACAAGGTCAGCTTCGAGCTGGAACTCGACCCGCGGCTGCCCAACGGGAGGCTCACCACGGTAAGCGTCGACACCTCGAAGGCCGCCAAGGAGGTGCCGATTCCCGGCGTGCCGCAGGGCGGGCAGCTGGTGTTCCTTCCCCTCCCCGCCTCGGTGGTGGCCGACGCCTCGGCCAGCCTGAAGCTCCGCGCCGTGGCCCTCGGCGCCAACGGCGAGCCGCAGCCGGCCAGCGACATGAAGATCACCGCGAGCGCGGGCACCGTGGCCACGCCCGGTCCCGACGGCCGCGTGATGCAGGCCGCCTGGACCCTCCCCTCCACCCCCGGGGAGGTCACGCTCGGGGCGAGTTGGAACGGGCTCACCGCGCAGCGGAAGGTGCGCGTCCTGTCGCCCCTGCCCCGGATGACCCTCGCCGCCGACCCTCCCGAGTACCCCGCCAGCGGCGGCAGCGTGAAGCTGCTCGCCAACCTCAAGGACGCCGGCGGCACCTCGCTCGCCGGGCGCTCGCCGC
>VGRQ01000688.1 GCA_016875315.1 Deltaproteobacteria bacterium
CGTGGGCCCAGGCGCGGGACGGCTCGCGGCTGGCCGCGGCGCAGGCGGAGGCCTCGGGATCCGCGCCCTCGAGCAAGAGTACCGGCGCCATGTCGGAGATGCGCTCCGCGCGCGTCCCCGGCGAGCGCGCGTCGACCACCCCCGTCGCCACCGTCGCCAGCGTGGCCACCGCCACGAGCCCGGCGATCGGCCACCGGCGTCCCCCCGGCTTGCCGATGTCCAGCGCGCCGAGGACCACGCCCGCCAGCACCGCGGCAGGCACCAGCACGCCCGGGGTCCGCAGCGGGAAGTCGCCAAGGCTCTGCATCGCCACGGCGAGCAGGGCCACGCCGAGGCCCACCGCCGTGGCGGAGCGGAGGTCGTGCTCCACCACGTCGAGGCGCTGGGCGATGGCGCGCATCGCGAGCCCTAGGAGCGCGGCCACGGCGGCGAGGCCCACGACGCCTAGCTCCACGAGGAGTTCCACGGGCTCGGAGTGCGCGTGCATCAGGTCGTACAGGTGCGCCGCCCGCTCGTGGGGGCTCACCGCCTGCGTCCACGATCCGGCGCCCGAGCCGAGGATCGGCGACTCGAGCCACGCATCCACCGAGGCCCGCCAGGACAGCACGCGCGAGGAGAGGCTCTCGTCGCTGCCGAGCGCGAGGAAACGCCGCACCGCGCCGAAGGGACCGGCGGTGAGCGCGGCGAGGAGCAACCCTGCCACCGGCACGCCCAGGCCGATGCCGAGGTGTACCCCGTCGTCGCGACGCCAGCGGGTCCAGGCGCCGAGGGCGAGGCCGGCCAGGACCAGCGACACGATGGGCCCCCGGGAGGCGGCGGCCAGCATCGCCACCGACAAGAGGCCCACCGCGAAGGCGAGCAGCGACAGCCTCGGCAGCTTGTCGCCGCTGGCCTCCATCACCCCCGGTGGCTGGCTCGAGCGACGCTTGCGACGGGCGTGGCGCCGCACTTCCTCGGGCAAGAGCGGGAAGATCGACGCCGCCAGCGACCACGCCGCCCCGATGCCCATCACCAGGAAGGCCGCGAAGTGCCCGCGATTGATGAAGGTCCCGGTGGCGTAGCCCAGGTAGGACACCTTCTTGCCGATGCCCGTGGACGGCCCGTTCCGGTTGGCGAAGCCGAAGAAGGCCTCGAAGAGCGCCAGGCCGAGGAGCCCGAGCAGGAACAGCAGCAGGGCCGGTCGCGACCGCGAGAGGCGCCAGCCCACCACCACCGCGCTGGCAGCGGCGGCCCACTGCCCGGCGCGCCATGCCCACTCGGGAAAGGAGAGCGCCAGCGGGCGCCAGGCCTCGTCGCGCGCCCCCGCGAGGGGGTCGAAGTCGTAGGTCCCGGCCGTGCCGAGGAGCACGTCGAGGTCGAACCGGGCGAGCGCCGCCAGCCACTCCGCGCGGGGCACGGGCGGCAGGCCCGCGGCCCAGTCGAGGCGCTCGGCGAGGCCGGGCGCGAGGAGGCCTCGCAGCGCCGCCGGCAGGGGCAACACCTGCACGAGGATCACCCCCGCCAGCAGGCCGATCGCGAGCTGGACCGGTCGCGACAAGGCCGGCACCTCGCCCCGGGCGATCGTCCAGGCCGCCGCGAGCCCGAGCAGGGCGTAGGCCACCGCCCCCATCCTCGGCTCGTAGCCGCCCTCCAGCCCCGCCGCGACGCCGACGGCGCCGAGCGCGAGGACCGCGATCCCCACGTGCTCGCGTTCGGTCATGCTAGCTCGGCTGTTGTCGCGACATCAGGCGTCCTTGTTGCGACGAACCTTGGCCACATCGTCGCGTTCCGCGCCGTAGTACGTGTAGTAGTAGTAGTAGCCGTACGACTTCCGCTGGATGTCGAAGTCGTTGAGGATGACGCCGATGAGGCGTGCCTCCACGTCGGTGAGCTGGCGCTTGGCCTGCAGGACGAGGTCGCGGGCCACCTTGAAGCTCTTGATGACCATGATGACGCCATCGACCTCGTTGGCGAGCACCACCGCGTCGGTGACGGCCACCACCGGCGGGGTGTCGATGATGACGAGGTCGAACTGCTCGTTGAGCCTGTCGAGGGCGTCGCGACAGCCCTGCGAGCCGAGCCGCTCGGCCGGGTTGGGCGGCCGGGGACCGGAGGGCAGGATGAACAAGCCTTCCTGGGGCGTGGGCTGCACCACGTCGACCACCTGGTCGGCGCCGCTCATCAGCGTGGAGAAGCCCTTCTCGTTGTCGAGGCCGAAGGCGTGGTGGAGCGAGGGGCGTCGCAAGTCGGCATCGACGAGGCACACGCGGCGCCCGGTGGCGGCGAAGGAAATGCCGAGGTTGATGCTCGACGTGGTCTTGCCCTCGCGGGGGCCCGCCGAGGTGATGAGCAGGCGGCGAGGCGGCTGCCCGTCCTCGCGCGCCGAGAAGTTGACGCTGGTGCGGATGTTGCGGATGAAC
>VGRQ01000689.1 GCA_016875315.1 Deltaproteobacteria bacterium
CGCCTCACCGGCGAACACCACTGCATCGCCTACATCCGAGTAGGACGTGATGTCGCCGCCCAAAAGAAGGTAAGCCCTCCCCTCGTCGCCGGCGTAGGGCGCACCCACCAAGCAGTCGTCGAGCCCGTCCCCATCCACGTCTCCGGCACCGGCGGTCGATTGCCCTGCGATGTCGCCTGCGGCCTCGCCGTCGATCACGAGTTGAGATGCGAGAGAGACACTACGTAAGGCAGCGGCCCCATACACAAGGTAGACCCTTCCCGGCTCCGTCTCGTTGATGCTGCCGGAGGGGGCGCCGATGATCACGTCAGAAATGCCGTCGCCGTTCACGTCGCCCGCCGCTCCGACTTGAATCGCGTATTCGGACCCCGAACCTTCGTAGGCCACCATGTCGTCGAGGAACGCATCGGCAAGCGATGCGTCTCCACCAACGATGGCCACGTGGCCGTAGATATTGCCACTTGCTCGGTCACCCCAGCAGCCCACCGCAACGTCGTCATACCCATCGCCATCGTGATCGCCAAGACCCGCGACAACCATACCACAGTACTGCAGGTCGATGGACGTCAATCGTTGCGCAGACGCCAGTGTTCCGCTCGATGGGGTTGCACTTCCCGCGACGACGTACGCGACGCTCTCCGCGAAGGCGCCGACGACGAAGTCGCCATACCCATCGGCGTTTACGTCGCCCGCGCTGGCGGTGGAGTAGAACGCGTAGTCGGAGGTGCCCTCCCCCACCCAAACCGCATCCGCCCCGCTCAACGACATACTCCCCAACTCACAACTCCCACCCCCGCCATCGCAGTCGTTATCAACCCCATCCCGACAAATCTCCACCTCCGCCGGACTCACCCCCGCGTCCGTATCATCACAGTCCGAGTTATCCTCCACCTCGCCGGCGCCGACCTCGCAGCGGCAGCGGGCGGTGGTGGGGTCGCCGTAGCTGTCGCCGTCCGCATCCACGTAGAACACCGTGCAGCCGAGCGCGTCCTGGTTGTTGGTCGATCCATCGCAGTTATCGTCGTACGCGGTCGCGCAGTCCTCCGCAGCACCCGGCGACACGCTCCCGTCGAGATCGTCGCAATCCTCCCCGTCGCCGCTGGGATCATCGTACCCGTCCCCATCCTGGTCGTAGTCGCTGTTCCCTGCGCAGTCGCTGTCCACGCCATCGTACCAGTCGTCTACCGCGCCAGCGTACACGGACGGGTCCGTATCTTCACAGTCGAGCCCGAAGTTCGAGGAGGCGTCCGGCCAGTCGGCGGTGGCCTGGTCGTCGCTGTCCTGGTCGAAGTCGTTGGCGCCGTCACAATCGGCGTCGACCCCGTCGTACCAGGTTTCCCCGGCGACGGGGTTCACGTCGCCTGCGCCCAGCGCTGGGAAGCCGTTCAGCGCGGCGTTCTCCACCGCCGGGTCGTCCCAGCAGTCGCCGGGGTCCTGGTGCTCGGGGACGGCGAAGGCGTAGCCGTCCACCACGTAGCCGTCGCCGTCCTGGTCGCCGTCGTTGCCGTCGCAGTTCTCGTCCACCCCGTTGTACCAGACCTCGGGGCTGTCGTTGGGGAAGATGTTCGCGTCGGTGTCGTCGCACTCCTCGCAGCTTGGGAAGCCGTCGCCGTCCTGGTCCCAGTCGCCCCCGCCGCTACAATCGGCGTCGGTGCCGTCGTAGGCGGCGTCGGTAGCCCCGGGATGCACGCTGCCCGGTAGGAGCGACCCCTGGGGCGAGCAGGCGTCGTCGTAGGGGTAGACGTCGGTGGCGTCGTCGTAGCAGTCGTCGCCGAGTGCATCCGAGCGGTCGGGCCACGCGGCCGACAGGAACCCGTCGCCGTCGGCGTCGAAGTCGGTGTCGCCCGCGCAGTCGGCATCCACGGCATCGTACGGCACGTCGGCGGCGCCAGGGTACACGTCGGCCGCCCCGGGCTGCGCGAGTCCGTTGATGGCCACGAAGTCGGCGGGGATCGAGGCGGGGTCGTCCCAGCAGTCGTCACCGCCCGATGCCACGCCGTCGTGACCGTCACCGTCGAGGTCGGCCAGCGACGGCGTGCCCTCGCTGTCGCCCGGCTCGGTGTCCTTCCCGCCGAGCAGCGTCCAGTTCTCGACACACGCGAAAAGGGCCCACCACATCAGTCCACCCCCGGCCGCGAAGGCGGCGAGTACCGGAAACCGACCGTGCCCCAGCCGGCCGGTCCACCCGGGACCGCCAGCGCCGAGGCCGAGGCCCAGATCGACGCCGTCCCGCCCACCCACACGCTCCCGAGCAGGCGCGCCCCGGGGGCGAGCAGGCTCCCCTCGTAGAAGTCGTCGCTGGCCACGTCGCGCGCGTAGAGGTAGGCGTAGGTCGCGGATAGTTCCGCCGACCAGCGCCCAGGGTCGTAGGCCACGCCGAGCGCGCCCACGGCGCCGT
>VGRQ01000690.1 GCA_016875315.1 Deltaproteobacteria bacterium
GAGCGCCAGCACGTGGACCGAGGGCGAGGTGCTCCCGGGCGCGCCGGCCGAGGCCGAGGGCGCGGAGGTCGGGGCCGTCCTGCACTTCTCCGGCACCGAGGTGCGCGCGCGGGTGGGCGTGTCGCTCGTCGATGTCGCCGCCGCCCAGGCCAATCTCGAGGCGGAGCTGGCCGTCGACCAGTCGCTCGACGCCACCGCCAGCCAGGCCGAGCAGACCTGGGCCGAGGCGATCGACGGCTTCTCGGTGGAGGGGGGCACCGCCGACCAGCAGGTCATCTACTTCACCGCGCTCTACCACCTGTTGCAGATGCCCACCCAGTACAGCGACGCCGACGGCCGCTACGTTGGGTTCGACGGGCAGCTTCACGACGGCGGGGGTCGCCCTTTCCACTCCGACCTGTCGCTGTGGGACACCTACCGGACGGCCCATCCCGCCTTCGATCTCTTCTTCCCCGAGAAGGCCGCGGACTTCGCCACCTCGCTCCTGCGCATGGCCCAGCAGGGCGGCGCTTTTCCCCGCTGGCCCGTGGCCCAGCACGACGGCGGCAGCATGATTGGCGCGCCCGCCGACATCGCGCTGGCCGACGCGATCGTCAAGGGCGTGCTGGACTGGCCGGTGAGCGAGGCCTGGCCGCTGATGGTTGCCCAGGCCACCGGCGACGGCGAGTTTCCCTACAATGCACGGCCCGGCATCGCCGAGGTGGAGTCGATGGGCTACCTCCCCGCCGACTACTACGGGGGCAGCGTGGCCTGGCTGCAAGAGCTGGCCTGGGCCGACGATGCCCTCGCCAACGCCGCCGAGGCCCTCGGCGACCACGAGCGTTCCGCTCACTTCAGCTGGCGCAGCTACAGCTACCGCAACGTGTACGACCCCGAGATGGGCTACTTCCACGAGCGTTATTCAGACGGGAGCTTCGCGGACGAGCTCAACCCCCTGGCCTGGGAAGACGAGTTCGTGGAGGGCAACGCCGAGCAGTACCTCTACCTCGCGCCCTGGGACGCCGACGGGCTCGCGGCCTTGCTCGGCGGCGAGGAGATTGCCCGCGAGCGCCTCGAGAACTTCATGCTGCAGGCGGTGTACGAGGGCGCGGTGCTCGGCCCCGGCGCCTACTACTGGCACGGCAACGAGCCCGACATCCACGCCCCCTGGCTCTTCGCGCTCTGGGGCGACCGCGAGCGCGCCGTGTACTGGGTGGACTGGGTGATGGAGAGCCAGTACCACGTGGATCCCGACGGCCTCGCCGGCAACGACGACGCCGGCACCCTCTCCGCCTGGTACCTCTTCGCCGCCCTCGGTTTCTACCCGATCGCCGGCACCACCCACTACGTGCTCGGCGCGCCCATCTTCGACACCGCCGCCTTCCCCGTGGCCGGCGGCCACTTCACGGTGCGGAAGGAAGGCGACGGCCGGGTGGTGGAGCGCGTGACCATCGACGGCGTCGAGGTGACCGGGCCCACCTTCGAGCACCACCGGTTCGCGCCGGGCGGCGAGATGGTGTTCTACATGGCGGGATGAGCCGCCCCCCACCGGCACGCCACTTGCACCTCGAGCCGTCGTGATCGCCCTGTTCCTCGCCGCGGCGCTGGCCTACGAGACCGACCCGGTTTCCGGTCGCGACCTGCCCGTCCCCGACGTGACCGCCGAGGCCAACGTGCTGGTCGACCAGGGCCTCGACCGCGCCGTGGCGACCACCAACACCCGCCTGCGCTGCAAGGCGCCTGCGGCGCGCACGCGTCGCGTCCTCGCCCGCCGTATCCACGCCGAGCTTGGCGCCACCGAGCTCCTGTGGTCGAGGGGCGCGTGGGGGATGTGGGGGCACGGTCGTTACTCGGCGCGGCTGGAAAGCGAGGTGGAGGGGCTCTACTGGGCCGAGGACGGGCTCTTCGCCGAGGTGTCACTCTGGGCCTCGCCGCCGCTACACCTCGCGGGCACCAGCCACATGGCGCGGCTCGCCGGCACCTGGGTAGGCACCGACAAGCTCCACCACTTCTTCGACGTGGGGCACGGGTACTGGCGGCGGTCGCGGGCCAGTCGCCACGCCACGGCTGCCATCCGGTGGGGCACCGCTACCGAGGCGGCGCTCTGGGGGGGCTGGACCTCTCGCGTGTTCAGCTATGCCGACCTCCGCGCCAACCTCGACGGTTACCGCTTCTACGCGGGCCTCCTCGACGACACGAGCCTGCTCCGGGTGGGCGACGACGGGTGCGTCGCGCGGGCCGGGCGCTGGGACTGGGCGCAGTGGGTCGACGCCGAGTACGACGAGTACTTCAACCCGGCTGCCTACGGGGCGGGCCTCGAGCGCGAGCTCCGCCGGGCCATGGTGGACCGGCGGGACGAGCTCTGTGCGGCGTGGCAGCGCTGGCGGGCCCCGGGCGACGAGGCGCGCATCG
>VGRQ01000691.1 GCA_016875315.1 Deltaproteobacteria bacterium
GTCGCCTCTTGCGGCCGGTGCTGGGGCAGCCGATGGTGGTGCCGGTGGGCGCGTTCTACATGGCGCTCCGGGGCGGGGCTCGACTCCACACGCTGTACACCGTGCGCGACCCTAGCGACTCGTCGCGACACCTCAGCGTGATTGGACCGGAGGTGCCCGTCGCGAGGAACGTGAAGCTCGCCGAGGCCCTGGAGCAGGGTGCTGACTTCACGGCGGCGTGGTTGACCGACGTGCTCACGCGCCATCCGGGCGACTGGCTCTTCTGGGACGCGTTCTGTCCCGGGGCGCTGGTGGTGGAGCCGGCATGAGGTGGCTGGTGATCGTGGCGGCGGCTGTCCTCGCCCTGTCCTTGCTCGTGCTCGGCATCGACCTGGGGCACCCGCTGTTCAACGACCTGCCGCTCTTGTCGCCGGTCCCGCTGGTCGCGGGGATGGCCACGCTCGGCTATTTCTCCCGGCGCCGCGAGGGGATGATCGCGTTTGCCGCGTCTTGTTTCTTCCTCGCCGCGGCGGCGTGGATGTGGTCGAGTCGCGACCGCGTGGGTCGACTCCCGGCGCGCATGCTGGTGGTGGGGGTGGACGGCGCCACCTGGGACGTCATCGACGGGATGGAACTCCCGGCCTTCGACCGGATCCGTTCCGAGGGCGCCCACGGGACGCTCCGCTCCATGGAGCCGATGTTCTCGCCGCTGCTCTGGACCACCATCGCCAGCGGCCGCAAGCCCGAGGCCCACGGCATCCGGGGTTTCCACGTGCAGTCCTACGACTGCCAGGTGGCCCGCTGGTGGGACGTGGCCGAGGCGCAGGGCCGCGCCGTGGGCCTGTACAAGCCGCTGGTGGACTACCCGCCGCGCGCCTTCGCCACCGGCGGCTTCTGGGTGCCGAGCTGGCTGGCCCCCGCCCCCGACACCTGGCCCGAGTCGCTGCGCCCGGTGAAGGAGGTGGAGCTCGGCAACCGTCTCCGCCGCAAGCAGGTGGGCGAGGGCGGGGTGGGGCCGCGCACGTTCCTGGGGCTGGTGCAGGCCGGCGTGCGCCTGTCCACGTTGCTGCGCGGCGCCCGGTGGGTCGTGGAGGACTCGATCAGCGAGCCGGGGCCCGCGCGTCGTAACGTGGAGATGCAACTCATCCGTGGCTACATCGACCGCGACGTGTTCGTGGCCCAGGTGTACGCCACCGGGGCCGAGGTGGCCTCGCTCAACCTCTACGCAACCGACGGCCTCGCGCACCTCTACTGGGATCGCTACGAGCAGGGTGGCCCCGAGCTGCGCGCCGCCTACGCGCAGGCCGACGCCGTCCTCGGCGAGCTGCTGCGCCGGGCCAACGGCGAGATGCGCCTGCTCGTGGTGTCTGACCACGGCTTCAAGGCCATGGACGGCAGCGGCGAGGCCGGGCAGTTCCTCCCGCTCACCGAGCGGGTGCAGTCGCGACTGGGCGCCGAGGGCATCGGCAAGGTCGACGTCACCCGCGTGGGACACAAGCTCACCGTCGGCACCGCCAAGGCCTCCGAGGCCGAGCGGGCCCGCGCCATCGTGCTCGGCTGGCTCGATGGCGAGGGCGAGCCTTTCTTCCGCGTGGAGCCCTACCCGGGCGATCCCGCCAGCCTCGCGCTGACCCTCGCGCGGGAGGCGGTCACCGCCGAGCGCCTCGCCACCGACACGGTGGGGGGCGAGCCCATCGCCGACTACGTGAAGCTCAGCGAGGCCTACACCGGCACCCACGACGAGCGCGGCATCATCCTCGCGTGGGGCCAGGGCGTCGACCCGGGCACGGTCATCGAGGGGGCCACCCTGCTCGACGTGGCGCCCACCCTGCTCGCCGGCGCCGACCTCCCGGCGGCGGAGGACATGAGCGGCAAGTCGCTGCTCTGGCCGGAGTTGCCGCGCGTGCCGACCTGGGACGGCCTCGTTCCCGCGCTCCGCTACATGGGCGGCGAGGCGGGGAGCAACGAGGAGATGCTCGAGGCGCTCGGCTACACCGAGGGTCGCAAGTGAAGATCCTCATGGTCGCCCGGCGCTTCTCGCCGGACGTCCAGAGCGGCACCGAGACCGTGTTCGCGCGGCTCCTCGCCGAGGCGCGGGCCGCGGGCCACGAGGTGCGGCTCGTCTGCGGTTTTCGTCGCGACCGGGCCCTGGTGCCCGCCGACGCGACGGCGGTCGACCTCCGCGGGAAGGGCGCGAGCGCGTGGGCGGCAATGGCGCTGGGGGCGGTAGCCGAGGCGCGGCGTTTCTCGCCCGACGTGGTGCTGTCGAACTCGATCGAGGTGATCGTCCCCGGCGTGCCCACGGTGACGATCGTGCACGACCTGAACTTCGGCGGCGCGGGACATGGCGCGGCAGCCACGGCGCGGCGGGCCTTCTACCGGGCACAGTCCCGGCTGCTCGCGGGCATCGTG
>VGRQ01000692.1 GCA_016875315.1 Deltaproteobacteria bacterium
AGCGTGGCGACCCCGCCCCCGGAGCCGCGCGCAAAGCGCGGCGCGAGGGGGCCATCTCGGTCTAGGCTTTCGCCAGCTTCAACAACGCCGCCACCTCGCGACGCAGCCGCACCACCTCGTCGGCGTAGAAAGCGTGGGTGCGCGCGGTCGAGTTGCGCGACTGGTGCTTGCGGAGGGCGAGCGTCGTCACCGCGCGGATGTACTGGGCCCGGGGAATGCCGGCGGGCACCCATCCGCCGCGACTCCGTGCGAAGTAGCTCCCGATGGCCTTGGCGTGCGCGAGCGGCAACAGGCCGTTCTGCACCTCGTCCGCCAGCTCCCGCCGGATCGTGGCTCGCTCGTCCCACAGCGCGAACTGGAACACGATGAACAGCACCACGAACTCGACGATGAACAGCAGGAAGTTCACCCACGTCAGCGCTTCGAGCTCGAAGATCTCGCCGGCGGTGAGCATGCCGTTCCACAGCGCGTGCATGCCCATCGCGGCGCCGAAGCCGATCGGCAGGGCCGCGATCTTCCACCCCCAGCCCCGGAAGCGGGCGAAGCCGAGCATCGCGCCCACGCAGGCGGTGGCGCAGGCGTGCATCACCGCGCTGAAGAAGGTGCGGATCACCACGGTGAACAGCCAGCCCGCCACGTCGCCGGATCCTGCCACCGTCACGAAGTAGAGGAAGTTCTCGGTCATCCCGAAGCCCAGGCCGGCCGCCGCGCCGTAAACGAAGCCGTCGGTGGCGTTGTCGAAGTGTCGCGACAACATCACCGCGAAGAGCACCGCCGCCTTGGTGGGCTCCTCGACGATCGGCGCGATCAGCACCGCGCTGTACTGGTTGGCCAGGTCGGGACCGAGCGCCATCGACAGCGGGATGGCCATCGCCACGCTGCCGATCATCGCGAAGAACACGCCGCCGATGGCACCCCACGCGAAGGTGAGCAGGAACAACCAGAGGGGCTCGCGATCGTGCCGGTCGAGGAACCACACCGTGAACAAGAACGCCAGCATCGGCACCGTGGCCGCGAAGGCCGACAACAACGCCAGGACGAAGAACAACGGCGGCTCCGACTCCCGCCAAGCTACCGCGCCGCGCGTGAGCGGGGCCACTTGCCCCTTGCGCCGCCGCGGCTAGGCTTGCGGCCGGAGAGTCACCATGGGCCTCATCGATCGCATCAAGGCGCGCCTCCCCATCGTGGGCACCGGCGCCCCCAGGCCTGCCGCCCCCGTCCCCACCTACAAGACGGTGTCGCGCCCCGAGCCCAAGGAGGAGGCGCCGGCCTCGCCGCGCGGGGGTCGCCCCGCCCGGGAGTACATCGACGAGGTGGTGAAGCAGAACGCGGTGGTGATCTTCATGAAGGGCACGCCGCAGTCGCCCGCCTGCGGGTTCTCCGCCTCGGCCTCGAGCATCCTGTCCACCCACGGCGTGCCGTACTTCAGCTTCGACGTGTACGGCGACCCCGACGTGCGCGAGGGCGTGAAGGAGTACAGCAACTGGCCCACCATCCCGCAGATCTTCATCTCGGGCGAGTTCGTGGGCGGCGCCGACATCCTCAAGACCCTGGAAGACTCGGGCGAGTTGAAGGGGATGCTCGCCAACGCCAGGGCTCCGGCCTAGCTCCCCGGCCGCCCCGCTCGCCGCTGCTCCTCCGGCGGGTACGGACAATGCCGGCATCCCTTGCCGCAGCAAAAGCCGCGCTCGCCGAGGTAGCGCGCGGTCATGACGAAGAGCCCGGTGAGCGGGTCGATGTAGCCGGCCTCGCCGCGTTGCACGGCGCGGTCGTGGGCGGCGAGTTGACGGGGGTCAAGAGACATCGCTGGGGAGCCTGCGGGTGACGAGGGGAAGCAGGAAAAGGCCGGGGACGGCGAGCGCCGCGGTGAGTGCGAAGTACTCGGCATAGCCGAGCTCGGCTGCGCCGATGCCGGAGAGGCTACCCGCCACGGTGCGCGTGAGCCCGGCGATCGAGGAGAGGATGGCGAAGCGCGTGGCCGTTTGCTCGTGGCCGCAGGCGCGCATGAGGATCGCCATCAGCGGCGCCGTCCCGAGGCCCGACGTGAAGGACTCGAACACGCCCGCGCCCACCACCATCGCCGGCTCGGGGACCACGGCCACGCCGGCGTACACGAGGTTGGAGCTGAGCGCGAGTACTCCGAGGACGATTCCCGCGCGCAACACGCCGACGCGAGTGGTCACCTCGCCGCCGATCACCGCCCCCAGCGCGGTGACGAGGCTGCCTGCGATGGTGTTGAGGAGCCCTACCTGCTCGGCGGAGAGCCCCGAGTCGAGCCAGAAGGGGCGCGTCATCGGCGCCATCGCCGCGTCGCCCAGCTTGAACACGAGGGCGAGGAACAAGACCATCGCGTTGCCCGGTCGCGACAGCCAGCGCCCGAAGTCGCGG
>VGRQ01000693.1 GCA_016875315.1 Deltaproteobacteria bacterium
CCTGGGCTCGAGGTCGGCGTTGTCGTGCGGGTGGACGTGGCGGTCTCCACAGACGTCCGTCAGCGCCGGGTGATACCGCCCCCCCCGCCGATGAAACGACTCGCGCTGACCGCCGACACCGTGGGGCCCGTGGGCCGCGGGCACCCCTGGGTATACCCCGACGGCGTGCACGGCCGGGCGCGGGTGGGCGAGCTCGTCGAGCTGGTCGACGGGCGCGGCAAGCGCGTGGCCATCGGCATTGGCGACGAGGGAGCGATCGCGGTGCGCGTGCTCGGCCGGGAGCCGATGTCGGTGGAGGAGTTCATCGGCACGCGGATCCGAGCGGCCGCGGCTCGCAGGTCTATCGTGTGTCGCGACACCGACGCCTATCGCCTCGTCAACGGCGAGGGCGACGGGCTCCCCGGGCTGGTGGTCGATCGCTACGGCGACATCGCGGTGCTCAAGCTCTACGCGCGTTGCTGGGAGCCCCACCTGGGCACGGTCTCGGCCCGGCTCGTGGATGCCGGCGCCCGCAGCGTGTACCGGCGTTTCGGGGTGGGGAAGGTCGACGATCGCGAGGGCGGCGAGACGCTGCGGGGCGCCGAACCTCCCGCCACGGTGATCGTCACCGAGCACGGCATGAAGCTCCTCGCCCGGGTGCGCGAGGGACAGAAGACCGGCTTGTTCCTCGACCAGCGCGAGCACCGGCGCCTCGTCCGCAGCTGGTCGCCGGGCCGTCGGGTCGTCAACCTGTTCGCGTACAACGGCGGCTTCTCGGTCGCGGCCGCCCTCGGCGGGGCGCGGCGTGTCACCAGCGTCGACATCGCCCCGGCCGCCATCGACGATGCCCGGGAGAACTTCCGACTCAACGGCATCGACCCGGCCGAGCACGAGTTCCTCGCCACCGACGCCTTCAGTTTCGCCGGTGAGCCGAGCGACCTCGTGGTGTGCGATCCGCCCTCGCTCACCCACGCGCGCGAGGCCGACAGTGCCGCCCGCGGGGCCTACAAGCGCCTGCACCGGCAAGTTGCCGGCTACGCGACCGACCTCGTCGCCACCTCGTCATGCACGGCACGCCTGAGCTTCGAGCGCTGGGAGGAGACGGTTCGCGAGGGCCTGGGCGCCGGCTGGGCGTGGCTCCACCAGGGCGCCGAGCCCCCCGATCACCCGGTGGCTCTCGGCCATCCCGAGGGGCGCTACCTCAAGTTCGCGCTGGTGGGTCGACTGCCGCGCTGAGCGGCGACCAGCGTTGACAAAACCGGTACAAACAACGGCGGCTGGGCGCGGCTACTCTCCCCGTGCCACGGAGACTTGATGCTGCTCCTGCTCGCCGCCCAGACCTTCGCCGCTGCGCCGCCCCCCATCGTCAACGGTGATACCACCTCGGACTACGACGAGGTGGTGCTCCTCTACATGACCGACAGCAGCGGGCGCCAGGGCGCGACCTGCACCGGCTCGCTGATCTCGGAGCAGTGGGTGCTCACCGCCAGCCACTGCGTCAAGGACAGCGGTGGCTTCGAGATCGACGTGATCTACGTGATCTTCGCCGACTCGATGAACTCGGCCGACCAGTCCGACGTGGTGCGCGCCAGCGACTGGCATCCCCACCCCGAGTACAACAGCCGCACCGGCGAGTACGACATCGCGCTGGTCAAGCTGTCCAAGAAGGTGGAGGGCACGTTCCTGAAGATCGCGGGCGAGGGCTTCTCGCGGCAAGACCGGGGCGAGGACTTCCGCCTCGTGGGCTTTGGCTCCACCAGCGACAACGACGCCTCGTCCAACCCGAAGAAGCGCGTGGCCGACGTGCCCCTCTACGACTACGAGGACTTGCTGCTCTACACCTACGATCCCGAAGACGACCAGAACGCCTGCTACGGCGACTCCGGCGGCCCGATGATGCGACTCTACGAAGACGGCACCTATGCCGTGGCCGGGGTGATGGACTTCGTGAGCGGCTGCGAGGGCGGCTACCTCGGCTCGGCCCGGATCGACGCCCACCTCGACTGGATCGACGGGTACACCACGGACTACACGCTCAGCACCGACGAGGAAGAGCCCGAGGAAGAGCCCGAGGAAGAGCCCGATCCCGGCGACGAGGACGTGACGAACAACACGGGCGACGGCAACGGCGATGACGATGCGAGCGACGACGACGACGACGACGGTAGCGGCTACCTCGACGTGAGCGCCGACTCCGGCTTTGGCTGCCAGAGCGGGCCCGCCGCGATGGGCCTGGTGGCCACGGTGATCGCCGCCCTCGGAGCTCGCCGGCGCCGGTGATCCTCGCGGCGCTGCTCCCGGCCGGGGCGCCCGCCGAGGCGGCCGCGCCACCCCCGATCACCGGGGGCAGCGAGACCACCGGCTGGGACGAGGTGGTGCTGGTCTTGCTCGTGGACGACGACGACTACT
>VGRQ01000694.1 GCA_016875315.1 Deltaproteobacteria bacterium
GTGGCGGCGGGCAGGGCGGCGGGCAGGGCGGCGCCCCGCCTGCCGCGGACTGAGACAGAGGCGGCAATGGGTTCGGCGCCTGGGGGTTAACCAAGCGCCCTCCCGATGCTCGCCCTCGCCCTCGCGGCACTCGCCGCCGACCCGCTGTCGCCCGACTACGAGGGGCACTGCCAGTCGCCCCGCTGGTCGCCCGACGGGCGGTTCCTCAGCTGGGAGGTGAACTACCTCGAGCGCCAGGCGGTGGAGCTGTACGTCATGGTCTTCGGCCAGGGCGCGCCCCCCCGCCGGGTGGTGCCCCCCGGCACCGGCGCGAGCAGCATCACCTCCGGCTTCGCGACGGGCCCGGGACGCATGGTCGTCCACGAGCTGGCCTGGTCGCCGCCGGCGCTCGGTCGCTTCGTCTACGCCAGCAGCGGCAGCGCCGAGGACTACGACCTCTACATCGACGGCGTGGGCCGGCTCGCGGCTGCTCCCGGGGCCGATGGCAACGCGGCGTGGAGCCCCGACGGCGCCCGCATCGCCTTCACCTCGGCGCGCAGCGGCCAGGGCGATCTCTACCTCGTCGACCTCGCCCGGATCGAGCTTCCCCCGCTGAAGTTGTCGGGCGATGCCGTGGCCAGCGAGCTGTACGCCGCCTGGGCCCCCGACAGCCGTCGCCTCGCCTTCGTCGGCCACACCACGCAGGGCGACAACCTCTACCTCGTCGACAACGTCGACTTTCCCGCTCCGCGCCCCCTCACCGAGTGGCCGGGGGTGAGCACGCGCCCCACGTGGAGTCCCGACGGCACCAAGATCGCCTTCTACAGCAACCGCGACGCGCCCTCCCGCTTCGACCTCTACGTGCTCACGCCAGGCGGGACGCCCAGTCGTGTCGCGACCGGGGTGGTGATGAACGCGCGTGGCCCGGCGTGGACGCCCGACGGCAAGCACCTCGTCTTCGTGCGCGACGACCCCGACAACTTCGATCCGGTCTGGGCCGTGCCCGCCACCGATCCGAGCCGCGCTCGCATGGTCCCCACGGGCACGGTGGGCAACGGTGACATCGACGTGGTGAGGGGCCCCGATGGGCGGGCGTGGCTGGCGGTGGTCGCCCAGGGCCGCGTGGGCGACGCCTCGCGGGACTTCCGGCGCGTCTACGCGGTGGCGTTGGCCTTGCCGTAGGGTTTCCAGTCGCCCACGGCCTCTTGGATCCGCCAGATCAGGCCCACCCGCACGACGCGCCCGATGGGGATCTCCGCCTCGCCGCCGCCCGCGGCCCGCACGCGCATCCAGGCCATGCCGTCGGGCGCCACGCGCGTGGCCAGGTAGGACGGCCGGTCGGCGAGCCGGGCGGCGATTTCGACCAGCTCCTCCTCGAGCCAGCGAGCGGCGAGGCGGGCCTCCATGTAGGCGGAGGCGCGCTCGCCCAGCACCTGCCTTGCCTCGCCCCCGGAAAGGTAGAGATGACGGAAGCTCTCGAGGTCGGTGGCGCGCGCCAGCTCGAACACCACCCTCCCGAGCTCGTCCTCCGACATCGGCTTCCGACGCTCGTGATGCTGCACCCGGTGACGACGCTCGCGCGTGAGCAGCCACACCAGCAACATCAACACCAGGAGCAGCCACAGGGTTTGCTGGTCGGGCAGGGCCACGGGTGGTCTCCGCTATGATTCTACCCCAGGGCGGCATCTCGACGTTTCCGGTCGCGACCAGGGCAGGTTGGAGCAACCACCGGGGTTACATGACGGTCCCCTCCCGCTCCCACCGATGCTCTGCCTCGTCCTCCCCGCCCTCGCGGAGTCCTGGACGCCCCTTCCCGACGGGGCCTTCGACCTCGCGCTTCCCCTTCCCGAGCCCGTCACCGTCGCGATTCACGCGCGGGAGCACGAGGCTGCCGTCGTCGCCATCCGCGCCATGGACCGGCGCGCGCTCTCCGGAGGCCAAGTCGCCGACCACGCCTTCCTCCACGCCTGGGAACTGGTGCGCGCGGGCCGGGCCAGCGAGGCCGCCGCGCTCGTCCCCACCTTCGAGCAGGCGCCCACGCCGCCGCCGGCCTACATCGACCTCGTGGCCGGCGAGGCCCTCGCCGCCGATGGGAAACACGTGGAGGCCGCGGCCAGGCTCGAGAAGGTGTTGGTCGCAGGCTCGCCCATCAGCGCCCGCGCCCGGCTCGCGCTCGCCAGCGCCTACGTCGGCGCGGAGCGGGAGGCCGACGCGCGGCGGGTTTACGAGGCCATCGCCGCTGCGGCCGACCCCTCGCCCGGGGTGGAGAAGGCGCTCTCGTGGCTGTGGCAGCGCCTCGGAAAGGCCAGCAAGGAGGCCATTCCGCACGCGCGGAGGATCTACCGGTACTACCCGGGCACCGCGGAAGACAGGGCCATCGCCGACTGGTTCGTCCCCACCGCG
>VGRQ01000695.1 GCA_016875315.1 Deltaproteobacteria bacterium
CTGATGGCCGCGTCGGCAGGCCCGAGGCTGCCACTCACCGGCGAGGCGAACACGTAGGCCACGCCCACGTTGCCGGCGCTGCGGTCGCCCACGAGCAGGTCGGCCTGGCCGTCGCCGGTGGCGTCGCGCATGCCGAGCGGGACGAAGCCGAGCTCGCTCTCGCCGTGGACCACGGCCACCGCGTCGGCCTCGGCGTCGCCGGTCCACGCGCTCGAGGCGGGAAGCACGAAGGCGGCGCCCGGGCCGTGGAAGGGCGAGCCGATCACCGTGTCGTCGATGCCGTCGCTGGTGATGTCGCCGAGGAGGCTCAGGTTGTCGATGGAGCCGATGCGCCCGTCGGCGGTGGCGCCCCCTTCCTCCGCCACGAACACGTCGCGCACGTCGACGGCCCCGCTGAAGGCGGGCTCCGGCTCGGGCTCGACGCTGTCGGCGCTGTCGGCGGTGTCGGTCCCAACTGCCGTGTCACCGGCGCTGTCGCTGTCGCTGTCGCTGTCGCTGTCGCTGTCGCTGTCGCTGTCGCTGTCGCTGTCGTTGACGTCGTCGCTATCGACATCGCTATCGGTGTCGCTGTCGCCGTCGCCGTCGCCGGTGACGGGCCCGTCCTTCCCCGGGTCGTCGACGCCCTGGCCAGGGTCTTCGCCCAGGCAAGCGTAGAACATCGCGCGCAGGATCACGGGGCCTCGGGGACGCTCCCTGCCTAGTAGCTGCTCATTCCCCCGACGTCGGCCACCGTCGTGAAGCCAAGGCGCTTCAGCGTCGAGGCCGCCGCGGCGGATCGCATGCCGCTGGCGCAGTACACCACCACTGCGCGGTCCTTCGGGCCGATCTCGCTGGCGCGACGCTCGATCTGGTCGACAGGGATGTTCACCGCGCCATCCACGTGACCGGCGGCAAACTCCGCCGGGGTCCGGACGTCGACCAGGGCGCCGCCCGCTGCCACCAGGGCTCGGGCGTCGGTCGAGGAGGTTTTTCCTGCGAAACGCGAGTACAGCATGAAGCTCACCATGGCGACAAGGACGACCCAGAAGAGGACTTTCACGAGGGACTCCGGAACTGCTGTTCGACGAGGCTGACCAGCGCGGCGGCGGCGGGGTGCGCCACGCGGTAAACGCGTTGCCGCCCGTCGGTGGTGGACTCGATGACGCCGGCCTCGCGCAGCACCGCGAGGTGACGGCTCACGAAGGGCTGCGGCAGGTCGAGGCACTCCGCCATCGGGCCCACGCAGCAATCGCCGCCCAGCAGGCCGGCCACGATGCGCAGGCGCACCGGGTGGGCCAGGGCGGCAAACACCGCCGCTGCGGCGTCGAGTTGACCGGGGTCCAGTCGATCGGCGGCCTCGCTTCTCATATCTCACATATAAGATGTGTCGGCCGGCCCGTCAAGGGCTAGGCCGCCGCATGCGCCTGCGCCCGCTCTCGACGATGTCTCGCGCCGACGTGGCCCCGGTGATCGGCCTGCTCACCGACATCGACGACACCCTCACCCTGCACGGTCGTATCGTGCCGGCCGCCTTCGACGCGATGGCACGGGCGCAGGCCGCCGGGCTCCGGGTGATCCCCGTAACCGGGCGCCCGGCCGGCTGGTGCGACCTCGTCGCGCGCCAGTGGCCCTGCGAGGGCGTGGTGGGCGAGAACGGCGGGCTCTGGTTCTTCATGGGACAGGGCAAGCTCCAGCGGCGATTTGTCCAGGACGAGGCCACCCGTGCTGCCAACCGCGCGCGCCTCGCGACGATCCGCGCCGAGGTGCTGGCCGCCGTCCCCGGCTGCGGCATCGCGAGCGACCAGCCCTACCGGGAGCTCGATCTCGCCGTCGACTTCTGTGAAGACGTGCCCCCTCTCGACGACGCCGCCGTCGATCGCATCGTCGCGGTCTTCGAGCGTCGCGGCGCCACCTGCAAGGTGTCGAGCATCCACGTCAACGGGTGGTTCGGCGCCTTCGACAAGCTGGAGGGGTTCCGCCGCCTGTGCGCCGACCTCGCGCTCGACGCCTCGCCATCGGCGTGGATCTACGCCGGCGACAGCGCCAACGACGCGCCGATGTTCGAGTACTTCCCCCTGTCGGTGGGGGTGGCCAACGTCGATCGGTTCCTGCCGCGCATCCCCGTGCCGCCGGCTTTCCGCTGCGAGGGCGAGGGCGGCTACGGCTTTGCCGAGCTGGTGGATCGCGTGCTGGCGCTGCGCGGATAGGCGGCGCCCATGTCCGACTTCCCCAGCCCCACCTGCATGCCCGGCAGCTCCGCCGCCCGTCTCGAACTCGAGGCGCTGCGCGCAAGGCTGGCGCACCTGGCGGGCTGGCAGCTCGTGGCGGAGGGCACCGCCATCGAGCGCAGCTTTCGCTTCGACAACTACTGGCAGACCATGGCCTTCGTCAACAGCGTGGC
>VGRQ01000696.1 GCA_016875315.1 Deltaproteobacteria bacterium
CTGCTCCGCCCAGCGCCTCCGGCGGCGCGAAGCCGTCGAACTCCTCCTGCCGACCCTGACCCTGGTGCGGCTGCGCGAACTCGCCGCGCAGCACGAGATCCGGGGTGTTGGGCGTCACGGAAAACTGGTCCTCCGGCGACACGGAAAAGTGGTCCACCCCTCCTGACGCCGGAGGAACACGATGGAAGCGAGCAGGACACTGGCCTCGGAGCGGATCGAGCGGTCCGCACCGGAGGTCCAGCAGATGGAGACACCGGAGGACGTGGCGGAGATGCTGCGGCTGCAGGGGCTCGGTTGGGGCACCCGCAGCATCGCCCGGGAGCTCGGCATCAGCCGCACGACGGTCTGCCGCTGGCTGAAGCGGGGCGCGTGGGAGCCGTACCAGCGGCCGGCCCGGGATCGGGCCCTCGAAGGCCTGGACGAATGGCTGCGTGCGGAGTTCCGCCGGCACCGGGGCAACGCTGAGGTGCTGCGGCAGGAGCTCAAAGCCCAGAAGGACCTCGAGGTCTCGCTGCGCACAGTCGAGCGCGCGGTGGCCCCGCTGCGGCAGGAGTTGCACGCCGAAGCGAAGGCCACCGTGCGCTTCGAGACGCCGCCGGGACGCCAGCTCCAGGCGGACTTCGGCCAGATGACGGTCGAGATCGGTGGCGTGCCGACGCTGGTCCACCTGGCGGTGCTGACGCTGGGCTTCTCGCGGCGCATCTACGTCGCGGCGTGGCCGTGCGAGCGACAGGCGCAATGGCTGCAGAGCTTCGAGGGAGCCTTCCGCCACTTCGCGGGGGTCCCGCAGGAGCTGCTGCTGGACAACGCCCGGGCCCTGGTCCTGCACCACGACGTGCGGACCCGCGAGGTGCGCTTCCACCCGAACCTCCTCGCGTTCTGCCAGCACTGGGGCATCCGGCCGCGGGCCTGTGCGCCGTATCGGGCGCGGACGAAGGGCAAGGACGAGCGCGGTGTCGGCTACGTCAAGCGCAACGCGATCGCCGGCCGGAGCTTCGCGAGCTGGCAGGCGCTGGAGGCGCACCTGCTGTGGTGGATGCGCGAGGTCGCGGACGTGCGCATCCACGGCACGACCGGCGAGCGCCCCCTCGACCGCTTCGCGCGAGACGAGGCCCGGGCGTTGCAGCCGCTGCGCGATCGCCCGCCGTTCTCGCAGCGGCGGGTCTTGCAGCGCCGGGTGCAGTCCGACTGCTGCGTCGAGGTGGACACCCATCGCTACAGCGTCCCGTGGGCCTGGGTGGGGCGCGAGGTCACGGTCGAACTCGTCGCCGGCGAGCTGAGGGTCACGCATGCGGGCCGCGAGCTGGCGCGGCACCGGGTGGCCGCGGGGAGCCGCCAGTGGGTCCATGACCCAGCGCACTTCGACGGTCTCGTCCGCGGGGCCCAGGCGGCCCGGAGAGCGCTCGGGGAGCAGGAGGAGATCTCGGCGCCGAGACCGGTCGACGGGACGCTCCTGCGGTCGCTGAGCGAGTACGAGGCCGCGATCGGAGGTGGCGCATGACCCCGCAGGACGAACGCATCGAGCGGATGCTGACGCGGCTGCAGCTCACCGCCATCCGGGACCAGTTCGACAGCCTGCTGGACGAGGCGGCGCGCAACGACTTCTCGCTGCGCGACGCGCTGGCCTTCCTGCTGGAGGCGGAGGTCTGCCGCAAGGACCAGCGGCGGCTGCAGATGGGCATGAACATCGCGAAGTTCCCCTGCGTGCGGACTCTGGAGGACTTCGACTTCGACGCGCAGCCTTCGATCGACAAGAAGCAAGTGCTGGAGTTGGCGACCTGCCGCTGGGTGGCCAACGGCGACGCGCTGCTGCTGCTGGGGCCGCCGGGGGTGGGAAAGACGCACCTGGCGGTGGCGCTGGGGCGGCAGGCCGTAGAACGCGGGTACAGCGTGCTGTTCACGCAGGCGACGCACCTGGTGGCGTCGCTGGCGCGGGCGCACGCCGAGGGACGAATCGAGGAGCGGCTGAGCTTCTTCAGCAAGCCGAAGCTGCTGATCGTCGACGAGTTGGGCTACCTGCCGTTCGAGCGCAACGCCGCACATCTCTTCTTCCAACTGGTCACGAGGCGCTACGAGCGCGGAAGCGTCCTGCTGACGAGCAACCGCAGCGTCAGCGAGTGGGGGACCGTCTTCGACGACGCAGTCGTGGCGACGGCCATCCTTGACCGGCTGCTGCACCACAGCCACGTCATCACGATCCGGGGGGACAGCTACCGGCTGCGCGCCAAGCGCAAGGCGGGCCTCATGAGGCCCGCCTTGCGCTCGGACCCGGCCCCCGAACCGACCTGAGCAAGCCCGAGGAGGTGGCCCACATTTCGATGTCGTCCCCGGACCAGATTCGGATGTCGCTTGACACTCCCCACTCCCGGCGTCC
>VGRQ01000697.1 GCA_016875315.1 Deltaproteobacteria bacterium
GCGCCTTCGCGCAGGCGGCAAAGGGCCGCCCGAACATGCTCAATGCGCGTGTTCAGGTTCGAGGGCTCGCTTGGCTGCCCGCCGCCGTAGTGCAGTTCAGCTCGTCGAAGGGTTCGCGCAGCGCCCTTAGCTGCATGAACGGCGCGGTCGCACTCGCGGACACCTCGGTTCGACAAGTTGAGGTGTCGCGGCAGATCGTTCAACGGTTCGGATAGGGGAGCGGCGATGGGAATCGGCTCGTGGTTGCTGGAGCTTGGGGTTCGCGCGGAGACGGTCGCGGGCCAGGTCGCAGTTCGTACCGGCGCAATGCCGCTGCAATGGCCGGTCGGCTCCGGGGGGCTGATCTGGCGGCTCCCGACGGACCCGCACAAGCGCGCCAGCCTGTTTTCAACCGCGCAGACCATCGTGGTCAACGAAGGCGAGACTGCGGTCGTGCTCGCGGACGGCCAGTCCAACGGCGCTCTGCCCCCAGGGCGGTACGTGTTCGAGAAGAAGCGGGTTGTCGGTTCGCTCGACATCGTGTGGATGAAAACGTCCCAGCAGGCCATGAAGTGGGGGGTCGGCAACGTGACGTCCGCCGACGGCATCCAGGTCGGGGCAACCGGCCAGATGTACCTAGCAGTGTCCGATGGGGTGCAATTCAACAGCGAGGTTGTTCGCGGGGCGACGGCCCTTGCTGAGATCGACTTGCAGCGCCTCGTAGTGCCTCGGGTGCAAGGGGTGCTGCGGCCCGTCTTCACCATGTGGCCGGCCATCCGGCTGCAGGCCGAGCGCGAGGCATTCCGCGAGGAGGTGAAGACGAAGCTTGCGGAGGCGCTCGCGAGGCTCGGCATGACGGTCGTCGACTTCGAGGTGGTCCAGGTCGACTTCCCGCCCGAGTTCAAGGCGATGCTTTCCGCCGCGACCATGAATCAGTTGGCTGGAAACGCCACGTTGATCGAGGCCCAGGCGCGCGCTCAGTCGATGCTGATCGAGGCGCAGGCCGCCGCTCAGGCCAAGCTCTCAATCGGCGCGGCCGAGGTTCACCTGTTGACTCAGATGCAGAGCGCTGGCATTGATCCGCTGCGGATGAAGGCGTTGGAGGCCCTGAATACCCTAGCTGCCAACCCAGGCCCTGGGGGTTCGCTGACGGGCGACGCCGCTCGCACCCAGATCATCGGGCAGGTCACGGCCGCCGCCCTCGCGGGGACGCCCCTCGTTTCCGTGCCTCCCCCTGCGCTGCTGCCGCCGCCGCCGGCCATCCCCGCGGCACCGCCGGCGCCGAGCGCCGAGGCGCCGGAAGATCTTGAACGTCAGCTTGACCAGCTGACCGACCGGCTGGCCCGCGGCGAGTTGAGCGAGGCTCTTTACAACAAGCTCGCGGCCCGGCTGGAGGCGCGCCTCAAGGAGATGAGGGGGTGACGGGCGGTGGCGGGCCACCCAGCGGCAGTCCGCAGCTCCGACAGAACTTTCAGTCCGCGTTGTTCGGGTGGTTTCGGCTGCACAAACGTCGACCGTCACTGACTTGAACGAGTCCGCAACTCCGGCATGCGGGCGCCCAGGTCTCGCCGACCCCGACCTTCACCCGCGCCCGGAACCCGGCAGCGACGACGCCGCCGACCCTCCCCGCGCGCGACTCGGCCGCGACTCGGGCGGCGTCCTCGCGCGGGCGGCACACGAGAAGCCCGTCGGGCATCGGTCACCGAGCCAGCCGCAACGCCGCCGACACCGTCTCCCTGCTCACCCCGCACGCCCGCGCGATCTCCGCCCCGCTCCGGTACCTCCCCTCCGCGAGCCACTTCGACCACACCTCTCCCCGGCGCTCCCGCGGCACCTCCTCGGCAGGTTCAACCTCGCGGACACCGGAAGTGGCGGTCAGCCTCCCCCTCGGCCTCCTCACCCCGCCCACCGCGCACCATCCCCAGTTTCGCCCCCCTGCCACCGACGGCGGGGCTACAGGTTCATGGTAGGCGAAAGTACTGGTTGAATCAGGGCCGATCAGCGCCGGTTCGGCGAACAGCGTGCGACGGCCCGCCGCTTCCGCGAAACGGAGGCTCACCTCTCCCCGCCCGAAGCGGGGCCCTCGCCTGAAGCCCGAAGCGCCTGCTCGACGACGGCTTCCGACGCGCGAAACCCCTCCGCCAAGAGCGCGGCGATGACCGGGGCGACGGAGACCAGCATGCCAGCCGCCTTCGCAGTAACGAGCACACCCAGCGTGCCACGCACCGCGACGCCGAGCTCCCCAGCCGCACGTCGCCCGGCCGCGTCGTCGATCAGCCAGTACCTGTTGCGAAACGCCGAGGGCACCGGGCTCGAGGCCGACGCCGACGGGTGGTTCCGGGTGGACGACGTCGCTCGCGTCGTGAGCCGGACTATTCGTAAGCCGGTGGCGAG
>VGRQ01000698.1 GCA_016875315.1 Deltaproteobacteria bacterium
CATCGAGGTCGTCATCGAGGTCGTCATCGAAGCCGTCATCGAGGTCGCCATCGAGGTCGTCGCTGTCGATCTCGCTGTCGCTGTCGCTGTCGCTGTCGCTGTCGATGTCGACATCGGGAGTGAAGCACACTCGAAAGTCACCCGACCCCGACCTGTCAACACCCTCTAAGTCTTAACTCTAAACCTCCGGCACCTTTCTCCCTCCTTTCTCCCTAAACCTCCGGCACCTTTCTCGGCACCTTCCTCGTCACTCCGGGCGGCGAAACGCCAGCGTGTCCCCCACCATCGCCACCTGGAAGTACCCCTCGCTCCAGCGCACTTCGGTGCCGAAGTCTCGACCGGTCACGATGCGCTCGCCGTCGCGAGCGAGGGACAGCGAGCAATCGATCACCCCGCTCATGCCGCAGTCTCCCGGGAGGTCGAGGCACTCGAGCTCGGCCACCATGCCGGCGGGGCGTAGATCGCCGCCGGGCGCGAAGGTGGCGATGAAGCCGGCCGCGCCCCACACGTCGCGGCTCACCGACACCAGCTGCGGCTCGGTCGCGAAGGCGCCGAGGTAGGCCTGCAAGGGGCGCCAGCCCGCGCGGCAGCCGCCCCGCTCGCAGCGGTCGAGCACCTCCGACATCCGGTCGGCCTCCTCGACCACCAGCGCCGCGAGCACCGGGGTGGCCGCCACGAGCGCCTGGTCGTCCAGCGACACCAGCTCGCCGACGGGCACCGTCGCGACGGCCACGCGGCCCCAGTCGACCGGAGCCGAGCGGGTGACGTCGAGGGTGCAACCCGCGGCGTCGCAGCGCCACTCGGCACGCGCCGGCGTGCCGATGCAGGCAAGCTCCACGCTCACGGTGGTGTCGAGGGCGGCGAGGAAGCGACGGCGGTTCTCGGGGTCGAGATCGTCGCTATCGTCCGGGGACAGGCTCGATCGCTGCGCCCGGATCTCGTCGCGGGGGTCGCCCAGCCGGCGGATCGCGGCGAGGCACTCGGCCTCGTCGTCGCAGGGGATCTCACGCCCGACCTCGGGGTAGTCGACGTCGGAGCCAGCCGCGTAGCTGGCGACGACAGGCGCCCCGGGGCACAGGGGCGCCGTCGGCACGGGGAGGCCAAGGGGCGACGCGAGGGCGATGGAAACGAACAACATGGCGTAGACCTCGCAAGAGCCCATTGCAAGCGACATGCCAGCCTCCACCCCCTCTGCCATCGCTTGCTTGAAGAGATTCCATCTACGATCGATGTACTTGCCGGGATGGTGTACAGTCGCGCGATGGCCCAGACCCACCAGCCGCCCTCCAAGGCCACCGTTGCACCCGCCCCGTCGGCGGCGAGGCCCCCGCCCGCGCCACAGCCCCGGGGCAACGCCGCCGCGCAGTCCCAGACGCGCCACAACGACCTCAACACGGCCACGCCCGGCTCCGAGGCGAGCCGGCGGCCCCTCCCCGATCTTCGCGCGCTGGAGGCCAAGGGCTACCGGGTGACTCCCGCCGCGGGCATGGACGTGCTCTACAGCGCCGCGAAGGACTCGCCCGACAAGCCGCTGGCGCAGCAGCCGGTGGGGAAGGGTGGCTACGACGTGGTTTCCAGCGGCACCTACACCGTGGACTACGTGCACAGCGCGGGCCCGGTGATGCGCGACGGGAAGCTCGACACGCAGGGCCACGAGAAGTCCGCCGGCCGCGGCGGCGTGGCCGTGCTCGAGGACGGGAGCATCGTCGTCGGCCGGGGCAAGGGCCGCGACGCGGCCTCGATCCAGTCACAGTTCGCGAAGAAGGACAGCAAGGTGAAGGACTTCATGGGCGGCGGCGCGCTGCTCATCGAGAACGGCCGGAAGGTCGACAGCGCCGACCTCCGGGAACAGCAACGCTTCGACCAGGGCAAGGGCGGACTCGACGCCCAGCAGATGCGCAGCACCCACCACGTGCTCGTGGGCATCCGCGACGGGCAGGCCTTCCACATCCTGGCCAAGGCCAGGACGGGCCGCCAGATCCAGGACGACCTCGCCGCCAGCGGCTTCGACTCGGTGGTGAAGTTCGACGGGGGCTCCGGGGGCTACTTCCGCGAGGGCGCGGGCGCCGCGAGCCACGCGGGCAAGAACACCACCGGGCTGGGCGTGCGCGCCCGGCGGTGAGCCAATCGCCAATGTATTGGCAATCTTGACGACAAACGGCGCTACACCGGCAAGCTTGGGACCATGACCGAGCCCTACCGCCGCCTCCTCGCCATCCCCGCGTTCCGCGCCCTGTTCCACGGCGAGATCGTGTCCCTGGTCGGGCACTGGTTCAGCTACGTGGGGCTGAGCGTCTACGCGCTGCAGCGCGGCGACGGCGCCCTCGACGTGGCCATGGTGCTGGCCGGGCACACGCTCCCCGGCGTGG
>VGRQ01000699.1 GCA_016875315.1 Deltaproteobacteria bacterium
GCGGCGTGAGCCGGCACGCCGCCCTCGCGACGCGAGGGGCGGCACGCGCAGCCCCGGGCGGCACGCAGGAGGCGACGCGAGGGCACCCGCGGGCGACAGTTCGATGTCGTCGTCGATGTCGTCGTCGATGTCGTCGTCGATGTCGTCGTCGATGTCGTCGTCGATGTCGTCGTCGATGTCGTCGTCGATGTCGTCGTCGATGTCGTCGTCGATGTCGGGAGTGGAATCTACCCGAGACCGAGTTCCACCCCTACCTGCCTACGCCCCCTCAGCCGCGCAGCTTGATGATGCTGTAGACGCCCTTGCCCTCGGCGATCGGCTCGCCGAGTTGGCCATCGTCACCGGGCTGGCGCACGAGGATGCGGGCCACGCCCACGCGGTTGCCGATGCGAACCACCTCGGCCTCGGCCACGACGTCGCAGAGCCGAGCGGGGAGGTAGTAGTCCACGCGCAGGTCGACGGTCGCGACACGACAGGTGAGCAGGCCCACGCGGGCGAAGACGGCGAGGCCCCCGGCGGTGTCGGCGAGGGCCGAGGTGACCCCGCCGTGCAGGGCAGGGCGGAAGGGGTCGCCCACGAGGTGGTCGGCGAAGGGCACGCGCAGGCGCACCCCGCCTTCTCCCAGCCGTTCCACCTTCATGCCGAGGTGCAGGTTGAAGGGGATCTGCTCCTCGAAGAACTTGACCAGGAGGGCTTCGTCCATGCGCCGGCGTGTATATGCTGGCGCGACACGGAGTAAGCATGCCCATCTACGAGTACCGCTGCGAGTGCGGCGAGGTGGTCGAGGCGCTGGTGCGGGGCGGCCGCGAGCCCCAGGAGGGTCCCGACGCGGGTCACTTCTGCGACACCGGCGGCAAGCTCAAGAAGCTCATCTCGGCCCACAACGTGGGCCACGGCGGCGGCGGCGCCGCCGCCTTCCGCAGCGATACCGGTGCCGCCTGCGAGATGCCGAAGGCTGACTGCGGTCACTGCGGCGGCGTCCCCGGCTCCTGCCAGTACGATTGATCCTCCTCGTCGCCTGTGCCGCCAGCGAGGCGGAGCGTCTCGCCGCGGGCGCGACGGCGGAGTCCTACGAGTCCTCTGTCGCGACATGCGCGGAGATGCGCGGCCAGAAGCGCGATGACTGCCTCCTCGCCGCCATGCGCGAGCACGACCGGCGCGTCCGCGCGGACTGCGATCTCATCTCCGAGGCGCGGGCGAAGGGCGAGTGCCTGTTCGCCTACGCCGAGCGCGTGGTGAAGGACAACCCGGCCGAGGCGATGGACGCCTGCGCCGCCACCCAGTTCGCGCGTGAGTGCAGTTACCACCTGCTCCGCGAGGCGGCGCGCACCGTGGAGGAGAAGCTCCCCGCCGAGGCGGCGGCGGCGATCGAGCCCTGGCGGTCGATCTCGGCGGTACACGACCCCGACCGCCTGTTCTGGAAGGCCTACTTCCGCGAGCGCGTAGACCGGAAGCTGGTCGTCGATCCCGAGGGCTGCCCCGGTCCCGAGTGCCGCGCCGGCGCGCGGGAGACGATCATCAGCGTGCTGAACGGGCGCTTGAAGGCCGATCCCTCGCTGTGCACCGCCGTCGTCACCGACGAGCGCTGGGTCGACAGCGCCACCACGCGGGGCTGGATCGACGCCTGGAAACGCAACGAGTGTACCCGCTCGGCGGAATAGGCACCGGGCGCGATGATCCCCACCCTGCTCCGTCCCTACTGCGCTGCCGCCGCCGCGATCGTCGATCCCGCGGCCGAGGTGGAAAGCGTCGTGCCCACCAGCAACCCCGCCCACGGCGACTACCAGTGGAACTTCGCCTTCCGAATGGCGAAGGCCCGTCGCGAGAACCCCCGGGCGATGGCGGAGAAGCTGGCGCCGTGTTTCGAGGGACGGCCCGGCATTCGCGGGGTGAGCGTGGCCGGGCCCGGCTTCATCAACCTGTCCCTCGACGACGGCTGGCTCGCGTCGCAACTGGCGGCCATGACCACCTCGCCCCGGACCGGGGTGGAGGACGAGGGCCACGGGCGCACGGTGATCGTCGACTTCTCCTCGCCCAACGTGGCCAAGCGCATGCACGTGGGCCACATGCGCAGCACCCACATCGGCGACGTGATCGTGCGTCTCCACCGCGCCACCGGCTGGACGGTCATCGGCGACAACCACATCGGCGACTGGGGCACCCCCTTCGGGAAGCTGGTGGTGGCCTGGGACGAGTGGCGCGACGAGGCGGCCTACGCCGGCGACCCGGTGGGCGAGCTGGAGCGCCTCTACGTGAAGTTCGGCGAGGCGACCGACACCGAGCGGGCGGCGGCCGATCCGGCCCATGCCGCGCGCGCCGCCGCGCTGGGCGACCGCGCCCGCGCCG
>VGRQ01000700.1 GCA_016875315.1 Deltaproteobacteria bacterium
TGCCAGCCGCCTCCTGGGTATCCGAATCAAGGTGATCAGCGAGGAGTCACGAGTATATGGCTGACGACGCATCGTTCGAGTTCGGGGCAATCCTCTCGGAAACCCAGCAGCTTCAGCGAGATCTGCGTGCGGCCACTGCGCGCTCGGAAGACCCCAAGGTCAAGGGGCTATCGCGCGAGGTCGACGAGGTGCGCATCGTCGGAGCATCGGGCGACGCGCCTCCCCTCACGATCGCGTTCGTGGGCCAGTACAACGCCGGCAAGTCGACGATCCTTCGCGTGCTCACGGGCCGTGAGGACATCGTGATCGACTCCGATGTCTGCACGGACGCGGTGACGGCATACGACTGGAACGGTGTGAGGCTCCTCGATACGCCCGGCGTTCACGCTGGTCACCCGGACCACGACGAGAAGACCTACGCGATCATCGACCGCGCCGACCTCCTCGTGTTCGTCGTGACGAACGAGCTGTTCGACGATACGATCGGGCGTCACTTTCGCGAGCTTGCATTCACCCGTCAGCATGCGAGGCGCATGCTCCTCGTCGTCAACAAGATGGGCCAGGACCCAGGCTCCCCCGAGACGAAGCGCCCGGATATCGAGAAGGTCACCGCCCCGCTTGCGTTGGCGGACTTCCGGGGCGTCTTCATCGACGCAAGGGCATGGATCGAGGCTCAGGAGGCCGACGATGAGGATCGCGCCGACCTGCTCGAGATCGCGAACGTCGGGGCGCTCACGGCGGCGCTAAACGGGTTCATCGCGGAGCGCGGCCTCGCAGGCCGCCTATCCGCACCGCTCTTCACGATGCGCGGCATCGCAGAACAGGCATCGGCCCTGCTCTCAACGGACCTCCCCCAAGAGCGTGCCGCACTCGAACTTCTCCACCGGAAGCGCAGCATCCTGCTCGCGTCGAGCGGCCGGCTACGCACCACGATGAGCGGCGTCATCGCGCGAGCCGTTGCCGACATCGGGAAGTACGGAGACGAGGTCGCCGAGGCGATCGAGCCCGGCAAGACCGAGAAGGACGTCGAAGCGCTCCACACTGCAGCCCAGGCCCGTGCGAGTGCTCGCAGTGAAGCGCTCTCCGATGAAGCGCGCCGATGCGCGGAGACCGAGCTCGGCGAGCTTCGCCGCCAGTTGGAGGCGTTGCGCGATGGTGTGCTGGCCCGCGAGTTGGCTGGACAGGTCGAGGGGGGTGCCCCCAGCGACGTTGCGCTTGGCGATTTCGCCTCGCCCGCATGGCAGGCCCGGTCGAAGGAGGAGGTCCTCGCCGACTGGCCTGCGAAGGCGAAGAAGGTGGGGAACGTCGCGAAGGAGCTCGGCAATTGGGCTGCGCGATGGGCGACGGGCCAGGTGGCCGAAGGCGCCTCAGCCTTCAGCGCTACCGCGGCTCGCGGGAGCGACGCCCACAAGGCCGTGTACAACGTCGGCAAGTTCTTCGGAGTGAAGTTCAAGCCCTGGGGAGCAGTGAATGTGGCGAGGGCGATCGGCAACGCTGGCCGGGTGATCTCCGCTGTCGGTGGCGTCCTCGCTGTCGTCGCGCAGATCGCGGAGGACCGTCAGCAGGAACAGTATCGGCTCCAGCTTCGAGAGGCGCGCGATAGCGTGCGCTCAGCATACCGGGACTCGGCGATCTCGGTTCAGGCTGCGGTCTGGGAGCAGCTCGAGTCTTTCCTCGCTGACTTCTACGACTCCGAGCTGCTCGCCATCGACGAGATCGTCGAGGACCTCGTTGGCAAACGAGGCGAGCGGAAGTCGGGGGCAGATGCCTTCCAGTCGTTGGAGCGGCGCGCCGCGAAGCTCATCGATCAGGTCACGACTAAGAGGCTGGCGGCGCCGGCCGCGTGAGGCTCCCATGACGACGAAGGAATGGGTTGATGCATGGGCGATGGGCCGGCACGGTGGCTGGCCCCTACGGATCAGGAGGATTTCGTGGGGGCGGGGCCCTGCGCCCGGCCGGGTCTCGCGACGCGCCACGGCCTTCAGAGCGACGGTTCAGCGCTGTCACTTAGATTGGCACGGATGGAATGGGCGGACGTCGGCCTCGGCCGTGTCACTCAAGGCTAGCGACCGGCGTCGCCCGTTTCAGGACTCCTGGGCACTTCCGCCCAGGCGAGCTGGAACTGCTCTGCCTCGCGGGGGCCCACGACCTCGGGGCGCTCCCCGGCGAGCGCCGAGAGGGCGAGGCGCCCGATCGCCCCGCCGTCGATGTAGCGGGGGAGGGAGCCGAGGGCGGCGGCGAGTTCCCCGCCCGCCTCGGCGACCACCAGGTCGGCCTCGGCCTCGGTCAGGCCGGCGGACAGGCACCAGGCGTGG
>VGRQ01000701.1 GCA_016875315.1 Deltaproteobacteria bacterium
CTGGGCGACCCGGCGGTGGCCCCCGGCGGCTGGACCCGCGTGTCGCGCTGCGACGCGGTGGGCGATCGCGCCTGCCGGGACCGCGGGCTGATCTGGAGGTGATCGCGCGCTGGGGTCGAGGGGCGTCGCAGGGGCGCGAGCAACACGGCGCCCCGGGCGCGATGGCGCGCCCGAGGCTCGCAACATAGCCACGACGTGGTCAGAAACTGACCAGGAAGCACCCATGCCCAGCCACAGGTACACCCACGACAGCGCCCGGCGCGCCTGCGACTTGCTCCTGCGGGTGGTCGCGGCCAGCCCCCACCCGGTGACGATCCGCGCGCTCGCGACCGAGTGGGAGGTGTCGTGGCAGACCGTCCGGCGCCTGGTGCGCGTGGCCCACGAGGCAGCCGCAGCCAACGCCGACGCCGGCCGGCTCGTCCAGTCGGGCCGCGGCGAGCACACCACGCTCACGTGGGTACCCGCGGCGCACTCCCGAGGCCGGGCGGCCCACGCCGTGGCCCTCGCGGCCGCGCTCGGGCCCTGGCGCGCCCTCGGGATGGACGACGTGAGCGTGGTGCTCCAGCAATTGCTCCAGGGCGCCGTGGCGGAAACGCTGGGGCAACGCACGGCGGTGCTTGCCGACATTCTCGAGCGGGGCTTCTACTACCAGCCCTGGATGCCGCGGCAGATGCGCGACCCCGAGGCGCTGAACGAGGTGCTCAGCGCCCTGTTCTATCGCTCGGCCTTGTCGCTGGATCACTACCGCTCGCCGTCCCGGGAGCACGAGAACGTCGTGCTCGAGCCCTGGACACTGGTCCACGCGCTGGACGGCCTCTACGTGCTCGGCCCGATCGCGGGCGAGCCGGAGCCGCGCCTCTGGGCCCTGCACCGGATGCAGGGAGCGTCAAGGTGTCGCGATAGCAGTGTCACCGTCCCTCGCGACTACCGGCCGGAGGCCCTGCTCGGGCATGGCTATGGTCCGTTCCTGTCCGAGCCAGGCCGGTGCACCATCCGCGTGCCCGCGGCGCACGTCCCCTACGTGCTCGAGTCGCCCCTGCCGCGCCAGCGCGGCGAGGCGGTCACCCGGCCCGACGGTTCCGTCGAGATCCAGCTCGATGTGGCCCCGCACCCGGGCCTGCGGATGTGGGCGCGGGCAGTGGGCGGGAGAGTCGTGGCCTCAGTGAAGTGAACGCGCCGGCGGGCCGCGAACGCCACCGACGCCGACCGCAGGCGCGCTGGCGATGCTGCCCGCGCGCGAGGCGATATCGTTCCAGCCTCGCGACGCCGCGCGCTCGCACAGCCAGGTGAGGACCGAGCGGAGCTCGCTGCCGCCGCGCAGCTCCAGGCCTCGCTCCCGGGCCACCGACCACCACGCGCGACAGGTGCGCTCGTCGCCCTCCTCCGCCGCCACGGCGGCACGCAGCGCGCCGACGTGCATCCACAGCCAGTGACGCGGCGTGGCCTGCAGCGCCGCCTCGGCGGCATCGAGCTCGGGACGCGCGCGCCCGCGGTCGCCCCGGCCCACCGCCACCAGCGCGAGGCGCACGCAGGCGTTGGCCCGGGCGGCGAGGTCGCCGCGCTCGTCGGCGAAGCGGGCCGCCCAGCGGGCCGCCTCCTCGGCGGCGTCGAGCTCCCCCGCGCGCATCTCCATCTCCGCCACCATGAGGCGGCAGCGCAACTGCAGGCGATCTGCTCCGAGGGTCGCGGCGATCGCCGCGGCGGTCTCGAGCTCGCGGCGCGCGCGCTCGTTCTCGCCGCGAACGAGGTGGAGCATGCCCCAGGTGCAGGTGGCCTCGGCGATGCGCCGGGTGTCGCCGCTGGCTCGCGACACCCGCTGCAGTCGCTCGACGTGCTTGTCGACGTGCTCGAGCTGCCCGCTCTCGAGCATGGCTTCCACCAGGCCGTTGAGCCCCTCGGCCTCGATCACGAGGTCGCCCCGGTTGAGCCGCAGCACCTCGCCCCAGTGATTGAGCGCCCGGGAGTGCCGGCCCTCAGTTCGCGCGAGTCGAGCCCGCTGCTGCGCGACCTCGATGAGCCCGGCCCGGTCACGCAGCGCCTCGAAGACCTGCTGCGCGGCGTCGAACTCCTTGTGGGCCCCGTCGAGATCGCCCAGCTTGCGCGCCGAGCGTCCCCGGAGCACCCGCAGCCGGGCGCGACCGAGTCGGTCGCCCTCGATGGTCGCGAGCGCGTGGTCGATGAGCGGAACGGCGCGCTCCGGCTGGCCGCTCTCGACCAGCGACAAGGCGTGTACCCGACGGGCCTCGAGCCGCGCGGACGGCTGGCCCGCCGCGTCGGCCGCCTCGATGGCCAGCACCGCCGCCGCCAGGGCGTC
>VGRQ01000702.1 GCA_016875315.1 Deltaproteobacteria bacterium
AGTCCTTCTGGATGAGCCGGTGCATCTCATCGAGCGACGAGGCCGCCCCGCTCTTGTCGGTGTCGTCGAAGGTGAAGCCCATCCCGAGCACGATGCTGCCCTGGAAGCTCTTCCCCTCGTTGGCGCGGAGGGCGTGCGGGTCGTCGTGACCCCCGCCGTGGAACAGGAAGGCGCTGATGAACGAGACCTCGCGGCCGTCGAGCCGGCGCGCTGCCGTCCACCGTCCGCGGTGCACGTGCACCACGCTCACCACCACGGCGGCGAGGCCTGGCCACTTCACCCGCCGGGTCGCCGCGTAGATCTCGCCGCCATGCTGACCGATCCACCGCAGCCCAGTGCCTCGCGTGTCGCCCTGGCCGATCGTGTTGGTGGCGATCAGCCCGAAGGTGCCTCGCTCCCGCGCGAGCGTGAAGGCGCGACGGAAGAAGTGGCCGACCAGGTCGGCGTTTCCGTGCGACTCGGCGTGCACTTCCTTCAGCCAGTCCAGGAACGCGGGGCGATTCGCGTTGATCGTCGTGTTCTTGCCGGCGAAGGGCGGGTTCCCCACCATCGCATCAAACCCCGGATTCACCCGCCCAAACACCTCCGGAAACTCAATCTCCCAGTGCAGCGGCGGCACCGGTCGCTCGCCATCGCGCAGCTCCGCGACGATCCCCTCGATCTCGCTTCGCTCGCCCCCAGCCTGCCAGCGATCGATCTCCCACCGGTGCTCCCTCAGCAGCGCCTCGCGATCCTTGTCCTTCTCGGCCCCGAAGTACGCCGCCACGCACGCGTCGCCGATCAGCCGCACGTCGTGCACGACGTCCTCGGCCTCCCTCCACGCCGCCCGCCGCTGGTCGTAGTCGCCCTCGTCGACGGCGTGGATCAGGCGCCGCCACTCGTGCACCTCGTTCACCGCCGTGGTCACATCTGTGAACAGCGGCCCGAAGCCCTGCTTCAGCGGGCTCCAGTGGAACGCCCCGATCTGCGCCTTCGTCAGCCCGACCAGCGAGTCCCCGTGCTTCAGCGCATGGTCGAGGAACGTGAACGCGTGATCCCTCGCCAGGGTCACGAGCCACAGCGACAGCTTCGCCAGGTTCACCGCAAACCGATTCTTGTCCACGCCATACAGGCACCGCTGCGCCACCAACCGCCGCGCGTGCAGCAGCGGGTCCTCGTCGGGCGGCAGCTTCGGCGTCGACCCGTGCGCCTCCCACGCCGCGACCAAGGCCGCGGCGAGCTGCCGGCACGCCTCGACCAGGAACGCCCCCGACCCCATCGCCGGATCGCAGACCTTGAGCTCGAGGATCTGCTCGGGCGTCGGCTTTGGCCCCAGCGCCTCGAGCACCGGCCGCAGGGTGGTCCGCACTATCGGCTCGGTGAGCTCGCGCGGGGTGTAGTGCGAGCCCGACCGCCGCCGCTCCTCCCCGGGCTGCAGGAACAGCGCGCCGGGCGCGAGCGGCCGCGGGGTCTGCGGCGCCACCTTGCGGCCGAGCGCGGCCACCACGTCGTCGGCCGTCGCCGCCTCGGCGAGCTCGCGGGCGCCACCAGCGGCCAGATCGCACTCCGCGTGCTCCTTGAGCCAAGCCGCCCGCTTGCTTCCTGACACGGCGAGCAAGGCGTCCAGGTCGATCACCACATGCTTCGGCCGCACCGCGATGGCCCGCCCGGGCAGCGTCGCCACGTCGAAGCCCATCATCGACTCGTAGACCGAGCCCACCTGCTCCACGTCGAGCGCCCGGTACGACAGCCGCTCGCCGTCGAGCATCAGCAGGCCCTCGAGCACCCGCCACACCACGCCGTCCGACACCCGCGGCGCCTCGAAGGTCTCGCCCATCACCCGGTGGATGGCCGGGGGCCGGCCCTCGAGGAACGGGTACTCGTCGGGGTTGAACAGCTGGCCGTGCCGGGTGGGGAGGTGCAGGCCGCCGTGCCCGCCGCCGTCGAACACCATCCGGAACGTGGACAAGAGCCACGCGTAGGCTCCGAAGCGCTGGTCCATCGTGTCGGGGTAGCGGCCGGCGTCCTCGCGCAGCCGCTCGAACAGCCCGCCGATCGCGTAGTTCCGCGCATACACCGGGTCGTCGGGCATCAACCCCTGGTCCTCGGCGTACAGCAAGAACACCAGCCGCATGATGACCGTGAGCTGGCCGCCGTAGATCTGCTGCGGGTCGGTGTGCGGCAGGCCGTAGAGCACGCGCCCGTTCGCCGCCTCGTCGGCCGCCTGAAAGCCGCGCAGCAGCTCCCACAGCGCACCGAGCACCTGATCGGCGAGGCGGTTGCTGACCTCGCTCTGGTACTTGCGGCTCTCGGCCAAGAGATCG
>VGRQ01000703.1 GCA_016875315.1 Deltaproteobacteria bacterium
GGCGGGGCTGGGCACGCTCGCTGGGCTGTCGGGCACCCGGTCGGTGTCGTCGTGTACCCGCTCGGTGGCCTCCGCCACGCGATCGGTCCGCTCGTCGCGCCCGGTGCCGTCGTCGAGGGCGCCGGGCTTGCCCGTGGGCAGGGGCTCCGCGGGGACGCTCTCGGCGAGCGCTCGAGCCGGGTCGATGGGACGCGAGAGGTGATCGAGCAGTTCGCCGGCCTCGCCCGCCAGGACGGCGCGCAGACTCTCGGCCGTGGGTCGCGACAGTGGATCGCCGAGACGACATGCGGCGAGCGCCACTGTCCACTCCGCGGGGGGCTCGTCGCCGAAGAGGGCGCGCACGCACCGGGCGGCGGCCCACAGGTCGGAAGCGAGCCAGGTCTCTCCCCGCTCCAACTGCTCGGGTGCCGCCCAGGCCAGGGTGCGGTCGCGGTGGGGCACGCCGTTGTCGCCGCTGCCCACGTGCCGGAGCGTGTCGAGGTCGATGAGCGCCAGCCCCCCGTCGGGTCGCCGCACCAGGTTGGCGAGCTTCAGGTCGCCGTAGGCCACGCCGGCCCCGTGCAACACCACCAGCAGGTCGACGAGCGCGCGAGAGAGCTCGCGGGCCTCGTCGGGACCGGGGAGCGAGCCCAGCTCGTGCAGGGCCTCGCCCTCTACCCAGCGGGTGCTCACGTACACGTGCCCCTCGCGCGTGACACCGCCGTCGACAGCCCGCGTCCACCGGGGCGGCGCGCCTGGATCGCCGAGGAGTCGCGCCGCCACCGCGTAGCCCTCGAGCGTCATGCCGATGTCGTCGCCCAGCGCCGTCACCGCGCCCTTGCCCTCCACCACCAGCCGCCGGACGAAGCTGGCGTGGTGCGGCGGCACGACGCCGGTGGTGATCACGCGGGTGACGCAGGCCATGCCGCCGAGGCGCGTGATGAGCACGCGCCGATAGCCCTTCTTCTCCTTGAGGACGCGCTCCTGCTCGTGGCCGGGGACCGTCGTCATCGACTCCCCGCCGAGGCCTCGGCCCCAGGCGGCAGGTAGCCCTCGCCCTGCAGCGCCTTCACCACGTCGATCGCGAGCGGGCCCGCGGCCGCTGCCCCGAAGCCGCCGTGCGGCACCACCGCGGCGATCGCAAGGCGCGGGCCGCCGGTCTCACAGGCCGCGGCTTCCTCCCCCTCGGCGATCGCGACGAACCAGGAGTGGGGCGTGGTCGCCTTGCCCGGCTTGATGCCCCAGGGCGCCTCGGCCCTCGTGCCGGGGGCGTCGGCTGTGCCCGTCTTCGCGTACAGCCGCACCCCGGGGACCTTCGGCAGGCGGGCCGCGGTGCCCCGGTCGACCACCCCCTTCATGCCGGCGAGGATGGGCGCGGTGCTGGTTCCCGGGGGCAGGAGCGCCACCGCCGGGCAGGCCCCGCCCAGCTCCATGCTCGCGGGGCAGCGGAGGTAGCTCCCTCCGTTGGCAACGGCGCCCACCAGGCGCGCCGCCTGCATGACCGACCAGCTCGCCGCCCCCTGGCCGAAGCCGGTCTGGGCCAGCCGGCGGCTACCCGCCTCGCCGATGCCGGTGTAGGCCCCATCGCGTTCCGCGAGCAACCCGGGGTTGCCGAACTCGACGCCGTCCTCGCGGAGGCGGCGGTAGGCGCCCGCGCCGAGCTTCAGCGCGAGTTGCCCGAAGTAGACGTTGCTCGACCGGGTGATGGCCTCGACGAGATCCACCTCGCCGCGCGCACCGCCATCGCCGAAGTCGTGGATGGGCTCGGTCCAGCCGGGGAGCGTGTAGCTGGTGCGCCCCTCGGTGACGGTGTTGCAGGAGAACACGGGCGATGCCTCGGCGGGGCAGTCGCCGTCGAGCTCGGCGCTCACCACCCCCTCGCGCACCGCCACCAGCGCCGACAGCGTCTTGAACACGCTCCCGGCCTGGTACACGCCGTGGGCGCCCGTCTTGTCGGACCAGGGCCCGTACACCCCCATGAACTTCGTCTCGTCGCTGGCGCGCAGGGGCCGCCACGCCGTGCCCCCGGGGTCGTAGTCGGGCCACTGCGCCCGGGCGAGCACCTCGCCGGTCTGCGTGTCGAGCACGACGACGGCTGCTGCCCCGATCTTCGTCCGCGTGGCCGCCTTCCGCGTGGCGTCGGCGACCGCCGCCTGGAGCTGGCCGTCGAGGCTGAGGCGCACGCTGCGGCTCTGCACGTCGTCGGCGAGCGCGGTGATCGCCTCGAGGCGGCGCTCCACGCCCATGCGCGCGATGGGCAGGAGCGCGGCGTAGTCTGGATCGGCGAGGCGCACCCGGGCAGGCTCGCCCTCGCCGCCCCG
>VGRQ01000704.1 GCA_016875315.1 Deltaproteobacteria bacterium
GGAGCAGATCGACGCCATGGTGCCCGCCCTGCTCGACGAGACGCTGGCCGGCCTCGACCCGAGCTACACCACCGAGCTGATGGGCCTCGAGGTGCAGATCGAGTTCGCCTTTGCCAAGGCCGAGATCGACCGCGACGGGCTGCAACTCGCCCTCGACCTCGACGTGGCGGTGCCCCCCACCGGCACGAAGTCGGCGCCCGGCTTCCTCGGCGCCGACATGGGCACCCCGGACGTCGACACCGAGGCCGACGTGGCCGGCGCCATCTCCGACGACCTGCTCAACCGCGTGCTCTACGAGGCCTGGGCGGGCGGCCTGCTCGACATGACGCTCTCCACGGCGGATGGTTCCCTCGAGCCCCTGATGCTCGTCCCCCTGGGCGTGACCGAGGGCAGCATCGAGGTGGAGGCGCTCTTGCCGCCGGTGGTGGTGGAGAACGACGGCGAGCTCGAGGCCCAGATCGGGGAACTGCTGGTGACCATCGACGCCAAGGGCAGCAAGCTCGGCGACCACCTCAAGGCGAGTGTCAACGTGTTCGTGGGACTGGAAGTCGAGATCGAGGACGGCGAGCTGGTGTTGTCGCTCGGCGAGCCGCGCCTGTCCTTCATGGTCCGGGAAACCAGCCACGACGTCAGCAACGAGACGATGACCAACGTGCTCGAGGAGGCGCTACCCATCGACTCGATCCTCGCCCTGCTCGGCGACTTTGCCTTCCCCCTCCCCGAGCTCTACGGCATCCGCCTCGACAAGGGCACCGCCAGTCGCGACGAGAGCGGGGTGTACACCGGGATCGAGATCGGGGTGAAGTAGTCAGTCCTCACCGGTCTTGGACTGCGCGGCGGCCGTCGCTGCCTCGATGCGCCGCGCCAGGGCCTCGTCCATCCTCGGGACGATCTCCAGCGCCGCGAGGTTCTCCCGCACCTGCTGCGGGCGCGTGGCCCCGGTGATGACGGTGGACACGTCGGGATTGCGGGCGCACCACGCCAGCGCGAGCTGCGCGAGGGTGCAGTCCAGCTCCCGCGCGATCGGCTCCAGCGCCCGGACGGCGTGGATGCGCGCCTTGGTGACACTGCTCTGCAACCACGAGTATCCCTCGCTGGCCAGGCGCGTGCCCGAGGGGATCTCCTCGTTGTACTTGCCGGTGAGCACCCCCGAGGCGAGCGGGCTCCAGATGGTGGTACCCATCCCGAATTCCTTGTAGAGCGGCGCGTACTCCTGCTCCACCCGCTTGCGCCAGAAGAGGTTGTACTGGGGTTGTTCCACCGAGGGCGGCGTGAGCCCGAGGCGCGCCGCCACCTCGTGGGCCTCGCGGATGCTCTCGGGCGGCCACTCGCTCGTGCCCCAGTAGTGTACCTTGCCCTGCATCACCAGCGCGTGCATCGCCCGGACGGTCTCTTCCACGGGCGTGTCCGGGTCGGGGCGGTGGCAGAAGTACAGGTCGAGGTAGTCCGTCTGCAGGCGCCGGAGCGCCGCGTGGCAGGCCTCGGTCACGTGCTTGCGCGAGAGCCCGGTGTCGTTGGGGCCGCCGCCCCCCCAGAACACCTTCGACGAGATCACGAGGTCGGTGCGCGGCAGCTCTTTCAACACCCGCCCGACCACCAGCTCGGCCCTGCCCTGCCCGTAGGCCTCGGCGTTGTCGAAGAAGTTGACCCCGGCCTCGTAGGCCGCGATCAAGCAGGCGCGGGCGTTGTCGTCGGGCACGTCGAGACCGTAGGTGGCCCAGCTGCCAATCGAAAAGGTGGAGAGCTTGAGCCCCGAGCGGCCCATGCGACGGTAGGTCATGCTCATCGCCATGCCTCCCAGATCTCCGGCATCCAGCCGCGCGCCGCGTACACGAGGTTGGGATCGACGTAGGACCCGGAGCTCCCGAAGTACTCGTGGTTGTAGCCCACGCCGTCGGTGCTCGACTGGGTAGACCAGTACTCGAAGCCGACTATCTCCCCGCCCTGCTCCAGCCAGTCCACGAAGATGACGTTGTGGCCGCTGCCCGAGTGACGCCAGAACTGGAGGAAGTCGCCCGGCAGGAACTTGCGGTAGTCGGTGATCTCCTCGCCCACGCCGTAGTCCTCCATCGCCACGCTGGGCCCCGGGCCGTCGACCTCGCGCACGAACCAGTCCACGCGGAAGGTGTAGAGGTCGTCGACCGACATGCCGTTGATCGAGCCGTCGCCCCCGGTGGACTGGTCCACCTCCTCCCAGGCGCGCATGTAGACTTCCCAGGTCAAGCCCACGCAGTAGCAGCGCCCCTGCGGGTCGCCCTCGGCCACCAGGGTGTCGAGGTACCAGATGTCGCGGGTG
>VGRQ01000705.1 GCA_016875315.1 Deltaproteobacteria bacterium
ATCGTCTCGCGCACCGGCGCGAAGGCGCGCCCGAGGCCGTGCATGCGGTCGTAGTCGTACTCCCCGGGGTCGAGGAAGCTGTCGATGGGCTGCTTGCGACTGTGCCAGTCATCCACCAGCAGCGGCCCCGCCGCGTCGGGCACCGGCGCCCTCGACCAGCGCCAGGCGCGCCCGCGCTCCCAGAAACGGTACAGCCCGTAGCCCTGGTTCCGGGCGTGGCTCGGCAGCGACTCGAGGTGGCGCGGCGAGCCGGGGCCGGCCTCGGTGCAGGCCCACGCGGTGCCCAACAGCAACGCCGCCACCGCGACCGCGATCTTCCAGCGCCCGGGAACCATGCCGGGGAACTATGCCGCTGGCACCCGCGCCGGGGTTATCGAGAGGGCGGTGACTCCCCCGCGCGCCGCCCTCCTGGCCCTCGCCTTGCCGGGCTGCGTGCTCTACCGCACCTACCCGCTCCTGGGCCTCGACGTGCCGGGCGAGCGCGACGCGCTGGAGCTCTCCGGGCTGGCGCGCCTCGACGACGGTCGCGTGGTGGCGGTGGCGGAGGGCGAGACCAGCCACCTGCTGGTGCCGGTGCCCGACCGTCCCGTGGCGCCGGGAGGGGTGCTCGACCTGTTGCCGCTGGTCGACGGTCGCGACAGCTGCGACGAGCGGAAGCGAGGCGCCACCGTGCGCTGTGCCGCGCGCAACTTCCGCGCCGAGGTACAACTCGAGCGCCAGCCGATCGCGTGGATCGACCGCGGCGTGGGCATCCCCGTGGATACCGAGGACCTCGCCCCCTTCGGGCCCGAGCGCGTGCTCGGGGTGACCAAGTACTCCACCGTCGGCCGGCGAACGGCCTTCCGTCGCGACCTGCTCGCCCGGTCGAGGCGACAGACGGAGCGGCTGTTCGTCCTGGAGCGCCGCGAGGGACGATGGTACGAGCAAGACCTGCCGGAGGTCACCCGCCTGCGCGACTCGCTGTCTGACTGGGGACGCGCCTACTGCAACGACGACATGCTCGTGGAAGGGCTCGCCTACGATCCCGACGGCGAGCGGGTGTTCGTGGGGTTGAGCCGCTGCGACGGCCCCGCGCTGCGCGTGTTGCGCTACCCGCTGGGCGCGGCGCGGCGCGGCGAGGTGGCCACCATCACGCTGGAGGCCGACGGCGAGGGGGGCCCCGCCGAGGGTGTCACTGCCCTGTCGTGGGCGAATGGCCGGCTGTTCGCGCTGAGCGCCTGGGACAGCTACGGCCACGACACCGAGCCCGCATTCGGGGGCAAGCTCTACGAGGTTCACGGCGGGGCACTCTCGCCCGTCGACATCAACACCCGCTTCCGCGACCGTCCCTCGGCGCTCGCGGTGTTGCCGGCGGCGGCCAGCGCGGGCCCGGAGGATGTCGACGCCATCGTGCTCTTCGACAACGACGCGGTGGCGCGCACGGCGTGGAGGCCCAACGCCACGGCCCTCGAGTCACCCGCGCCCGCTCCGCGCGACGGGGCCTGGGCGCAGCTCCTTTCGCTGGAATCGCTGGACGAGCCCCTGGAGCTCGGGCTCAACGGTTTCGACCTGCGCTGGTTCCAGCGGGATCACCGGCTGTCGCAGATCGAGCTGGGCCTCGCGCGCAAGGCCGACGGCCGCGTGGGCGGCTGGACGCGGGCCCTGGGCGGACGCTGGCAGATGGAGGTGGGGGGTTCCATCGGCCTCTGGGCGCGCGGGCTCGGCCTCGGGCGTCCCGCCGGGCACAACCGGCAGGCGGTGGCGCTCACCGATCTCGCCGGCACCGGACTCCGGTTCACGCGATACCGCGCGCGGCTGTCGGTGGTGCCCCGCGACCGGGAGCGCGAGAACCCGTCGGTGGCGGCGTTGCTCGACGACACCCGGCGCGACTACACCGTGAGCCTGCCGCTCGAACCCGGCGAGGGCGCGCTCGTGCTCCAGGGCTTCGCCATCGACACCAGCGCGCGCGCGGCCGAGGGCATCTGCGTGGCGGCGATCGACCTGTCACTGGGGCGCGCGGGCACGGCGGCCACCGTCCGCTCGCAGCTCATCGGCGGGATCTGCAACGACTTCGACTCGCGCGGCCCGAGCCTGCGCCACGGCAAGACCACGCGGCCGGAGGGCGGCGTGGAGGTGGTGGTGGACTTCGCGGTGGTGGACGGGGCGCCGAGCGACAGCTGGTCGGTGGCCACCTGGGACCGGTCCCTGCCCGGGCCTCGCTCCGCCTCGGGCTACGCGAGCGACCCGCGCCGGGTGACGACCGACGCCATGGCGCGCGCCCACATCGGCTGCGGCCAGGTGAGGG
>VGRQ01000706.1 GCA_016875315.1 Deltaproteobacteria bacterium
GATCGACGGCAAGGGCGGCAACGCCTGGACGATCGTCGACGTGCCCGCGGGCGACGTCGGCCCGGCGCTGTGGACCGAGCGTCGCGTGATCCCGGTGGACGAGATTCCCGAGGGTCTCGATGTCGAACGCTGGTACGGCGTCATCGAGCCGGTCGATGACCTCCTGGGGTATCGGCTGGTCGGGTTGTCCGAGGGCGGCGACGAGGGCGGCGAGTGGAACCCCGACACGCTCGTGACCCGCGAGTGCGGGCGGGACGAGATCACCGAGCGGGCGGATGGGGTGGTGGTGACGGCGAGGGCCGTGCGGTAGGGACCGAAAGCGGTGCTGACCGAGGAGGCCCGCGAGGTCATCCCCCTCGATTCAGGACACCCGCCTCACCCATCGGGCAAGAAATAGGACTCGACGAGGAGCCGGACCCGATCCGCCACAGAGAAACCGTCACTTTCGTCGAGCACCCGGGTCTCGTCTGCCCCGGATCCCGCCCGGCAGTCCTATTTCCCGGTCGATGACTCGGCCGGGCGTCCCGAAAACACACCGATGACCCCGGCTGGGTGGTCGCGGGCCGCCCGAAGCTTGGCGCCTCACCCGATCGGCGACAACACCGCTCGCCCATAGGCCAGGAACGGCACGAGCAGGCCCACCACGCAGGCGAGCTCCATGGCGCCGAGCGCTGCCCAGGCCTCGCGGGGGAGCGCACCAAACGAGGGGACGTCGCCCGTCACCTTGTCGAACAACACCGTCTTCATCACCCCCGACGCGCCGTGGAGCAGGGCGGCCAGGACTTGGATCGACCACAGGAGGAGGTTCATCGCGGGCACCCGGCGGGCGAGTCGAGTAACGCGACTCCCGCACCACCGCGCGGCGGCCTCCCCTCCCCGCGTTAGCCCCGCGCCGCGATGCTCCTCGCCGCGCTCGCCCTCGCCGACGACGTCCCCGCCGAGGGCTCGGAGGACAACCCGCACGAGGTGGTGGTCGAGGCGCGCCGCGACGCGCCGGTGGTGAGCGAGGAGACGCTCGACCGCGAGCGCGTGCTGCTCACCCCGGGCACCTTCGAGGATCCCGTGCGCCTGGTGCAGAGCCTGCCCGGCGTGGCGCTCACCCCCGAGTACGGGCCGCAGGCCGGCGACCTCGCCATCCGGGGCGCCGCCCCCTGGGAAACCCGCTACCTGCTCGACGGTATCGATCTCCCCTACCTCTACCACTTCAACGGGTACTCCTCGGTCTTCCCGGCGCGCCTGCTCGACGAGCTGTCGTTGTTGCCCTCCACCTTCGGCGCCGAGCACGGCGACGCCACCGGCGCGATCGTGCAGACCACCAGCACCTGGGAGCGGGGCGACACGCCCACCGCGAGCGCCAACCTCAACTTCGTGATGGCCGGCGCCGGCGCCACCCTCCCCGGCGGCGATCGCTGGACGATGCGCGCGAGCGGACGCCGTTCCTACCTCGACGCCGTGGAGCGCGACGACGAACAATACACGGTGTTCCCCGTGTTTTCCGACTGGTTCGCGCGGCTGGAGTACCAGCCTAGCGCCGCGGCGCGGTGGTCGTTCGGCGGCTTCGGCGGCTCCGACTTCTACACGCGCTACGCCGGCGAGCCCACCACCCTCAGCGAATACGCACAATCGGTGAACCCCGCTTTCGCCTACGACAAGGCCTTCGCGACCGGGATGGCGAGCCACCGTCACTTGCTGGGGAGCGCCCGGGTGGACGGGAGCTTCGCCCTCTCCCGCTACGCGGTGAAGGGCGACCTGCCCACCGCCTCCGACCACGAGGTACACACGCGCTTGCAGTGGCGCGAGGCGGCCACCCTGCTCCCTCGCGCCGACCTCTCGCTGGTGACCGGACTCGACCTCCGGCAGGAGTGGGTCCACCTCGACGTGCAGACCGACCGCGCCTGGCCCGAGGTGGAGCGCGAGTCGGCCCTGCTCGCACGCGGGGTGACCGTCGACAGCCGGAGCAACCGCCTCCTGGCGGGCACCTTCGCCGAGGCGCGCTGGACCGTCCAGGACTTCCGACTCGTCCCCGGCCTTCGGGTGGACGGCGACACGCTTTCCGAGCGCGTGGTGCTCGACCCGCGCTTCAACGCACGCTGGCAGATCGGCGCCGACGAGCGCCTCCGCCTCGCCCTGGGACAGTACTCGCAGTTCCCCGAGGCCGAGTGGCTCGACGCCACCGTGGGCACGCCGGGCCTACTGCCGGCGGTGTCGCGGCAGGCCGCGCTCGGGTTTGACTACGCCATCGCCCGGCGACTGGAGCTCGAACTCGACCTGTGGGGC
>VGRQ01000707.1 GCA_016875315.1 Deltaproteobacteria bacterium
TCACGGCCACGACCCCGACGGCACGCACCGCGCCAAGTACGGGATGGCCTTCTTCGGCGCCGAGAGTCGCCCGCCGGGAATGGACGCGTTCGACGAGGCCCTGGCCCTGGCGCGGCGGCGTGGGGAGACGGCGGTGCAACTCCGCGGGCGCGAGTGCGAGTTGGCTGGGCCGCTCGCCGACGCACACCAACTCCAAGGCGTGTGCGGAGACATGGTGGAGGTCTGGGCCAAGGCACGTCGGAACGCCTGGGTCAAGGCGAACGAGACCGACCTGTGGGAGGGCCTGAGGTACCTCGTCGTGGGAGGCGGATCCAAGGTGCCGGCCATCGTGCAGCACTTCAAGGAGCCGCCGGGATACCTCAAGGGGAAGTTGCGGGACTACGGCCCCGTGGCCGAACTCGGGCGCCCCGCTGATCTGCGCGTATTTCCCGCCTCGGTTCGAAACGCGGCGATGCCTCCGGCCTACCGTGGCGACCACACCTTCCTGCTCGTCGCCTACGGCCTGTCGTTCCACACGGGGGAACTGCCGCACATCTCGCTGCCGGGTGACGTGCCGCCCTTCAGAAGGGTGGTGTCGCGCCGGGAGTTCGTGGACGCGCTGGAGTTGGGGTACGAGGAGCGATGAGTCCATCGGCCGGGGCCGGGCCGCGTCGCGGCGCGCCGGGCGCGATTCCAGGTGGCGGTGGCCCGCCCTGCCATCGCCGGGGAGCGAAATGGCCGCTATTCTTCCCAGAGCGAGGACCGCGTGCCAGCCCTTCGACTTAGCCAGGACTTTCGCCCGGTGACCGACCTGAAGTCACACGGCGCCGAGATCGTGCGGCAGGTGGGGACGACGGGGCGGCCTGTCGTGCTCAGCAAGCATGGGCGGGCTGTTGCGGTGCTCGTGTCGGTGGACGAGTACGAGGACCTGGTGGACGCCCGCGAGAGGGCCGCGCTCCGGGCAGCGGTCGACGAGGCCGAGGCGGAGATCGTGGCGGGACAGGTGGTCCCGCACGCCGCGATGCAGGAACGTTTCGCGCAGCTGCGCCGCGGGAAGTAGCGTTGCACCCGCGACGATCATCTGGTCAGCGAGCGCCACGCGGGACTTCGAGCGGATCTACGCGTTCTTGCTGGAGCGCGGCCAGAGGGGTGCCCGCGCGCTTGTGAGCCGGGTCGAGGCAGCGTGCGAGCGGCACACCCCGAGGCAGCGCCGATCGCCGAGGACCTCGATCCCGGGGGTTGCCACCGGTCCCTGCCGATCCCCCCGCAGCGCGTGGTGTACCGCGTGCGCGGCGACGAGGTGCTCATCGTCCGCACAAGGGACAGCCGCAGGGATCCCTCCGGTTTCGCGATCTCCACGCGGGTCGATGCCGGCGATGGCGGCCCCCACTGAGGCTCCTGGCCGCCTCGCTGGCCGCTCGCACCCCCATCGCAACCCACCCCACACGATTTGATCACACTGAGATCACACTGCCCACCGTCACACGCCAAGAACAATCTAACTGGCCAAGGACGAAATGCAGTGATACAAGGTACTTGTGACCAGCCAAGCGCGCCACGACTGTCTCATAACCCGAAGGTCACAGGTTCAAATCCTGTCCCCGCAACCAACCTTGGAAGCCGGTTTTCATCGCGAGATGGGGGCCGGCTTTCGGGTTTTTCGATCACACTCGTGCCCGTCCGAGTGCCGGAAACGGCTCGAGTCCGCCACCGTCGGTTTGGCCCCCTCCCGCTGCCGCGGTCAGAGCGGAATCAGGGTGACGCGGAAAGTGTCCGAGCGGGCCGGATAGAAGCAACACACCAGCTCGTCCTCGCTGGACTGGAGCCGATCGGCAGCGGCGTGCACCTCGCAGAGCGGCATGCCCAGGGAGCCGGTCACGTGCAGCAACCCTCGCCGCGCGGGCCGGCGAGAGGACGCCGCTGCAAGCGCGGTGTCCGTGGCCTCGGTGAGGTTGGCGCCGGTGCAAACCACCCCGGACGCCGTCCCCCGACCAGAGAAGAGTGCCCGGACGTCGGCGAGGTCGATGCTCACGCGCCCCGAGGGCAGGGCCACGTCGAGGATCGCGGAGATGGCGGCCACCAGCCAGTCGTGGTCGCCCTGCAGCGCTACCACGCGCGGCTGGGTCTGGACGCTCGTCCCTGCCTGCTCGGTGAGCGCGGGCGCGATGGCCGCGACGGGAGCGACGCCCACGTGCACCTGGACGCCGGCGGGGGCGCTTGGCAGGGGGAAACCCTGGGGCCGCCCGATCGCCCGGACACCGACGGCATCCCTGGCTACCAGCCGAACCGAGGGCCT
>VGRQ01000708.1 GCA_016875315.1 Deltaproteobacteria bacterium
CAGGTAGACGGAATGAGGTGAGAGGAGCTGGAGCAGGTACTTCGGAGTGATGGACCGAAGGGACTCCTCGTTCGTGAACCACCGCAGATCGAGCGTTGCCACAGCGTGCTACTCCGTTAGCGACCGGCCATCCATGAAAAGGGCGGTCCATGTCCGGGGTAGTTTATCTGCGGTTAACAGCACGCTCACGCGACCAGTGTTAGGGTGGCGTAAGCGCCTGCCACGCCTTCCGCTGCTTCCGCCAGTCCGGCAACGCCGCGACGGGTCGGAGGTCGCGCTCCGTGATCCGGTCACGCCCGCTCTCGACTCGCGGCAGGTACAGGATCGCCTCCTGGATGTCCGGGGCGAGGTGCAGCAAGTTCATGATCTGCGTGACGCGGGCGCGGGTGACGTGCCCGAGGCGGGCGATGTCGGCGAGGTCGCGGACCTCCCCGTCGCGGATCAGTTGTTCGAAGCGGATGGCGAGCGCCATGAGCCGCGTCACGCGGGGAAGGTTGCCCGCCGGCACCGAGAGGGCCGCGGGCTTCTCGCCGACGACCGCCCGCTTCTTCCCCCGCCGCGTGGCCTGGAAGTGGACCTTGAACTCGACCTTGGGTGCTGTGGTGCCCGTCATGCGGCCACCTCCTCCTCAACCTCCGCGGCCAGCGCCCGCAGGCCGTCCGGGTGGAACGTCACCGAGACGGTGCCGGTCGCGCCGTCGTAGTCCACCTGCTGCACGAGCAGCCGCACCACGCGGGCCTGCTCCCTGGGCGTCAGCGTCTCCCACACCGGATCGAACGCGGCCATCGCCTCTGCGACCTCGCGCTCGTCCACGATCTCGCGGCTGAGCGCGACCGTCCGCTCCCGCAGCTCGGTCATGGCCTGCTCGCCCGTGCGGATGCGCTCGTTCAGATCCCCAAGCCGCGCCGCCCCTACGCCGTTGGATGCGCCCGCCTCCGTCGCCAGCGTGCGGACCTCGCGGTAGTGCCGCTTGAGTTCCCGTTCCAGCGCCGCACGCTCGCCCTCAAGCGCCGTGAGCGCCTCCTTCGCCTGTTTCCGCGAATGCCTCAGCGTCGCGCCAAGAAGCGCGGGGTCGCGGCCGATGGCCCGGATCTGCTCCACCACGAGCCGCTCGATCTCAGCAGCGGGGATCGACTTCGAGGGGCAGGTGTGCCAGCCGCGCTTCTGCGCCCGCAGGCAGACGTAGTAGCGGTACTGGATGCTCCCGTTCTTCGTTGAGTAGGTGTGCCCCATCGAGCAGCCGCAGGGCATGCAGTAGAGCAGGCCCTTCAGCAGCGCCCCGTACTTGTTGCGGACCGCCGCACCGCCCGTCCGTCCGTTGCGGGCCAGAAGCTGCTGCGCGCGCTGCCAGATGGCGGGATCGACGATGGCGTCGTGCTCCCCAGCGTGGACCTCGCTCTTGTACTTCACCTTCCCGAGGTACGCCACGTTGGTCAGCAGCTTGAAGACGCTGTTCTTGTCGAACGGCTTCCCGCCCCGCACCTTGCCCTTCCGCGTTGTCCACTGCTTGTTGAGCCACTCGCGAGCGTCGATGGCCTTCACAGTGGCGATGAGGGCCTGGTGCTTCAGGTACAGGGCGAAGATCTCCCGGACGCGAACGGCCTCCTCCTCATTGACGACGAGCCGGAACCCGCGAGGGTCCACGTCGTAGCCGAGGATCGGGTGCCCGCCCGCCCACTTCCCCTTGCGCCGGGTGGCTGCGATCTTGTCCCGCGTCCGCTCGGAGATGATCTCGCGCTCGAACTGGGCGAACGAGAGGAGGACGTTGAGCACGAGCCGCCCCATCGACGAGGCCGTGTTGAACTGCTGCGTGACCGAGACGAACGAGACCTTGTGCCGCTCGAACGTCTCCATCATCCGGGCAAAGTCGAGCAGCGAACGGCTGAGCCGGTCCACCTTGTAGACCACGACGCAGTCGATCCGTCCGGCCTCGATCTCGGCCATCAGGCGCTTGAGCGCCGGCCGGTCCATGTTGCCGCCGGTGAACCCGCCATCGTCGTACCGGTCGGGGAGGCACCGCCAGCCCTCCCCCGCCTGGCTGGCGATGTACGCCTCGCCGCTCTCGCGCTGGGCGTCGAGCGAGTTGAACTCTTGCTCGAGGCCCTCCTCGCTGCTCTTGCGGGTGTAGATGGCGCACCGGACGGTGGGCACCTTGCCGTTGGTCGGGCTGGGTCGTTGTCGGCTCATGGCGCCTCCGCGGCCTTGGGTGCCTGAATCCCGAAGAAGAGGTATCCGTTCCAGTGCGCCCCGGTGACGGCCTGGGCGACGGCCGAG
>VGRQ01000709.1 GCA_016875315.1 Deltaproteobacteria bacterium
TCAGGCGGCGCAGGCTGGCGATCGCGCGGTCGCCGGAGGGTCCGGCGGGGCGCAAAGCCGGTTTCGGCCGGCGCGGCCTCGGGGCCAACCTTGTTTGCGGTTCCTATCCCTTCGTGACCTCCCTTCATGAGTACGTTCCCACCCCGATGATCAGCGACCCCCACCGCCTTGCTCCGCGGATGGCCGAGGCCCTCGCCCTGGCGCTGGACCTTCCCTGGGACGGAGTGCTACTGTCCAGGTGCGAGGCTCTGGCCGCGCACGGAGACTGCTCATGAACGACCTGCCCGTCAGCGCGCCCGCCCCATCTCCTCACCGCGATGGTGGCGTGCTACTGATGTCGATCGGGATGCAAGGCTGCTTGAACCCGCTCGTCGAGCTCGCCAGCGTCCTGCGGGCACGAGGCCACCGGGTCCGGCTGGCGACCGACGAGTCGTTGCTGGGGAGGATCCGCAGCCTCGAGGACGAAGGGGTCGAGTTGCTCTCCTCCGGGAGGCGGGCCGACTATGTCGCGATGCTCGACCATCTGTTGCACGAGGCGAGCAAGTCCGAACGGCTCGCGTTCCGCCACGTCCTCTGGCACGAGCGATGGCTTCGCACCGAGGCCAGACACATGCACCAGAACCTCGTGGGGCCGCTGAGCGCGGAGCCGCCGCGGCTGATCGTCGGCGACATCGCCACGTACGCGGCCAAGAGGTTGGCGAGGGAGCTTCGCGTCCCCCTCCTCCTCAACCACGCAGGGGTTCCGCCGTCGCTGTTCGAGAACCTCCTTTGGCCTCGAGGGCTGGTCATGCGGCTGGTCGCGGCGTTGGTCCGGGCGCATCGGCGATGGAAGGAGCGCTCGCTGTCTGCCTCCGCGATGCGGAGGTGGGAGTGGCAGACGCGACTGGATCTGTGGCCCCACTACGACTTCAAGAAGACGCCTCTGCTGTGCAACACCATGTTGGGAGCCGAACGCGACGAGGAGATCCCGCCCGGCCTGCTCCTCACGGGCGCGATGGGAGGCGCCCGCCCCGGGCAGCAGCTGTCCGACGCGGCGAACCCCGGGCTCCGCGAATGGCTCGACGACGCCCGGAGCGCCGGTTCGAGGGTGGTCTACGCGAGCTTCGGCTCGGTGATGGTGCCTTCGACCGACCTGCTCGCCAGGGTGACGGCAGGACTGCGGCGTCTCGTCGAAGTGGACGAGCAGGTCCGCGTGCTCTGGTCCCTGGGCGCGAACTACCACCCCGCTGCCCTGCCGCTGCTCGAGGGCGTCGACCGACGGCGGCTCCGGATCGAGACGTGGGTCCCACAGGTCGCCGTGCTCGAGCACGGCGTCGTCGAGGCCATGCTCTACCACGGTGGCGCCAATGGCGTGCACGAGGCCCTCTCGCGTGGAGTGCCGCTCGTCATCGTCCCGTTCGGTTTCGATCAGGTCAGCCATGGGCGCATGGTGGCCGCCGAGGGCGCCGGGATGTGGATGGGCCGGCACGAAGTGTCGGCCGCGAGCCTCTCGAGCGCCCTGCACACCCTCCTGACGGACCCGGGATTCGCGCGCGCGGCCAGGCTCCTCCGCGACCGCGACCGCAGGCTCGGCGGAGCCACGCGCGCGGCGCGGCTCATCGAAGAGCGGCTGTAGCCTTCGAGGCTGCGCGCACGAACGCCGGGACTTCCGCTCGCTCAGGCCAGCAGCAGCGCGCTCGACAGAGGCAGCACCACGATGCGCGGCCCGACGTCGGGCAGCATCACGTCGTCGTCGCGGGTGACCAGCACCCCAAACGGTGCGTGCAGACCGCCGTCGAGGAACGACCGGAGGCCGAGGGATAGGAAGCATGAACGGGCAGGCGGGCGGCACACCCCCGCTCGATACCGCCCACCCGTCGACCCCGACAAGCCGGCGCATGCGCGAAAACCGAAGAAAAACGCTCAGATCGGAGACGTATTCCCAACCGCAGCCACGGCTCCGCCTCCGGCCCCGACTACGCGGATGCGCAGTCCCCCCGGTCGTCGGCGCCCGGCGTGCGGGGCGGGGGCCCGGTCGACCGAAGCAGGCTCGCGGCGATGTTCCGCGACGCCGGCGCGCCTTCGACGATGGTTCGTAGGCGCATGCGTTTCCCACAGTCTGGACATTCCCAGCCGTCCACGCTGAATACCCGCTTCAACAGCTCTGCCCAGCCGGGCGGAGCGTCGTCGGGGAGCGTGTCCCCTTTGCGTTTCGCGTCGCGCTTGACCAGGCGCAGCTTCGCGCGCGCCTCACGGGTGGCCGCGTCGGAGGTCGGCACCTTGGGGACGACCT
>VGRQ01000710.1 GCA_016875315.1 Deltaproteobacteria bacterium
CGCGGGCACGCTGTCGAGGTGCAGTCCCCAGCGGCCGTCCATTGCCACCCCCACCACGCCGGGGACGATGGCGCCGCCGGCCACGAGCACCACGCCCACGTCGGCGTCGCCGTCGATCAGGATGGGACCGCCGACGGTGAGTTCCTCCACGGGGAGGAAGTTCATCGGCAACTTCACGAGGTCGGGAAGGGTGCGCCAGCTCGTGCTGCTGCCGCGCTTCTTCTCCACCGACCAGCCGGTGGGCGCGCCCTGCGGGTCGCCGAGCTCGCGCCAGACGAGGCTGTCGGGCAACAGCGCCTGGACCGGCCCGGGCTCGCCGTCGACGAGGGGATGCAACACCACGCGGTAGCGCGCCTCGAGCAGCTCGTCGTCGAGGGGCTCGGGCGACCCGGGGAGGGGCAACTCGGCGTCGCCGTCGGGCTGCACGACGCCGTAGGCGACCGGGCTCCCGTACACCGCCGGGCTTCCCGCCATGTAGGGGACGAGGTCGACGACCATCTCGCCGTCGATCGCGGGGTCGTAGCCATCGACGCGCACGACGAGGGTCTCCACCTCGGCGAGGGGGGCCTCCTGCGACGAGATGTCGAGGGACTCGGGCGCGCAGGCGAGAAGAAGTGCAGGCAGGGTGAACATGGGCAGGGTCTCCGCGGCGGGGATCGGATCGACCTGCGCGGCGCGAGAGGGGCGGGTTAGGGCGGCGGCCTCCCGGAGCGGCCCGTGGCCTCGTACCTCGACTGGTTGAGCGACATCTTCGACGAAGCGCAGGTGGAGCACGACGCCGGCACCGCCGCCTACCTCGACGTGGCGCTGCGCAAGATTGCCGGGACGCCGCCGGGCGCCTCCGAGGAGGCGGTGTACCGGCGCCTGCGCGAGCGCTGGCTCAACCACGGGCAGCCCGGTCGCCAGCTCCTCGCGAGCTTCCTGCGCGACGAGGTGTATAGTCGTCGCGACAGTCCGATGCGGCCCCAGGAGGGCACTGGCTACTTCACCAACGACTGGGCGAGGGCCAACGTCAAGGTTCGCTAGCGCCCGTAAAGGCCCCCGCCTCGTCGCAAGCGCTGGATCTCGCCCTCGATGTAGCGCCAGCCCCGGTCGTCGTCGTAGTGCAGGCCGACGAGGCCGGCGCGGCTGGCCCCGGCCACGTCGACCTCCTCGTCGTCGCCCACGTGTACCGCCTCGCGCGGCGCCACGCCCACCACGCGGCAGGCCTCGTGGAACAGGGCGCGGTCGGGCTTCGCCAGCTCCAGCTCGGCCGACACGAACAGGTAGGGAAAGAGCCGGTCGAGCGCGAAGCGGTGGTAGAGCAGGCGCAGGCGCTCGTCCCAGTTGGAGATGATGCCGAGCCGGATGCCCTGTCGCGACAAGAGACCCAGCACGCGGAGGGCCTCGGTGTCGACCCACCAGGCCTGCGGTCGCGCGAAGGCGGCGTAGAGCTCCTCGAAGAGGGCCTCGTCGTCGAGCCCCACCGACTCCGCCACCACCGGGCGCCAGAAGGCCCGGCCGTCGCCCACCTGGGCCTGTCCCCGGCGCGCGCGCAGGGAGGCGTGGAAGCGCGCCTGCACCAACACCGGGTCGACCTCGTGCCCCGCCTTCCTCGCCGCGCGCGCGTAGGTGATGCCGACGGGCTCGCGGGTGCGCAGCAGGGTGCCCGCCGCGTCGACGAACACGGCCCTCAGCGCCATCCCAGGGCCCGCCGGAAGAGGTATCGAAGGCCAGCCCCGGCGCCCGCGCCCATGGCCCAGCCCGCCAGCACGTCGCTGGGCCAGTGCTGCCCGGTCGCGACTCGGGACAGGCCCGTTGCAACGGAAACGGCGGCCAGGGCGGGGGAGCCGAGGGCCGCGGCCAGCGCGGCGCTGTTGGCGGCGTGGCACGAGGGCATGGATCGGCCGCTGCCGCAGAGGTAGCCGCTCGGCGTGGGTCGCATCGCCACGTCGTCGAGCACCGCGCAGGGGCGCGCCCGGTCGATGCTCGGCTTGAGCACGCGCGCGCACGCGAGGTCGCAGATCCCCACGGCCAGGAGCGCGGGCAAGAGGTACCGGCGCTCGCCGGCGTGCCACGCCGAAAGGACCACGCCCACGGCGAAGATCGCGATGATGCTCGGGTTGTCGAAGAGGTCCCACCAGAGGTCGGTGGCCTCGTAGGTGCCGTTCAGGGCCCGGAAAAGAGCTTCGTCCACCGGCGGCTCAGGGGTTCGGATCGTCGACGTGGTGCTCCCGCGTGTCGACCACCCGCCCGTAACGGTCGTAGATGGTGGCGC
>VGRQ01000711.1 GCA_016875315.1 Deltaproteobacteria bacterium
CGCGGCGAGCCGCGCCGACAAGGCGCGAGCGGAGCGCGCCCGGGCCCGGAGCCGGGCGACAAGCCCGGCGTGAGGGTCCTGCCGTCCCTGGCGTCCCCATCGGCTGCGCTGCGCTCCGCGATGGGGCGCGCCAGGAACGTCACCCGTCACCCCTACTCGGCTTCCGGGCGCCTCCATCACGTCGACTCGACCCCGCTGCGGACGGGCTGGGCGGGCCTCAGTAGCACACCAATGTCGCGACATAACAGCGCCAGCCTACAGCCTACAGCCTGCAGCCTGCAGCCTACCTAGAACCTCTCCACCCGCTGCGTATACCCAAACACGTAGCCGAGGTCCGACGACAGGCTCCACAGCTCCGTGCCCTCGTTCGTCACCAGCTGCACCAGCCCCGAGGTCGACCAGGTGACGAGCACGCGGTCGTCGTCGACACGATCGACATCCCCGAGGGCGTAGGTGTAGAGCGGGGGATCGTAGGTGTAGCTGAACGTCTCCCTCACCTCGGCGAGGGCCTCGTTGAGGTCGTACTCCACCACGCGGGAGGCGCCGCGCTCGGTGCTCCCGTTGTCGAACACGATCAGGTTGCCGTTGGACAACAACTCGAACTCGTGCTGGTACTCGGTGGGCTCGGCGCCGTCCTCGTAGGTGAAGTTGCCATTGTCGCCGGTGAGCCGCCACTGGATGGCATCGCTCTGGCGGTCGGCCTTGAGGATGGTGTCGAGGTTGCGCAGCGAGATGTACCAGGCGTCGTCGGCCTCGTCGTAGTCGAGCGCGTTGGCGTGGGTCCAGGTGCCGTCAGTCTCGTCGATCTCGTAGTTCGCCGGGTTGAAGTGGTCGAACACCGACCACACGACGCTCCGGTCGCCGTTGCGCTGCACCTCGACGATCCGGTCGCCCACGTAGTTGCTCTGCAAGTCCTTGGTAAGACAGGCAAAACTCCCGTCGGGCAGCTCCTCGAAGTCGTGGGTGAGGTAGGGCACGTCGAGGGTGGTCTCGGTGCTGCCGTCGAGGGTGACGATGACCAGGCGACCGTCCGGGCCGTAGTCCTCGGTGCCCACCGCCCCGTACACCACGCTGGTGCCGTCGCGGGTGAGCATCGCCCGGGTGACGAGGTAGTCGCCCTCGACCTCGTGCCACCAGGTGTAGCGGCCCTTGCTGTCGAGGATGACCACGGCGTAGAGCGCGCCGTTGACCGGGGCGACGACGAAGCCGTCCATCGCGGCAGGGTCGCCCGCCACGGTGAAGCTCGGGTAGCCGCTGGGGACCGGCCCGGTGGTGTAGGCGGTGTCGCTGCCGTGCTCCCCGCCCCCCGTGGGACGGAAGTGCCACTCGGTAGCCGCCGCCAGCCCGCGCACCACCACGCTGTGCTCGGTGGACTCCGCGCTCTCGACCGGGGTGGCCTGCCCGTAGGCGGTGCTCTCGCCGTACTCGAGCGACCCCGCCGTGGGCACGTCGGTGCTCCACGTGACGGTGAGCACGGTGGGCATGTCGGGCGACGGCGTGATGCTCAGCTCGCTGAAGAACACCGTGGGCTCGGGCGCGCTGTCGGCGGTGTCGGCGGCGCTGTCGGGTGGGGCGGAGTCGAGGCCACTGTCGGCGCTGGTGTCGATCGACTCGCTGGTGTCGGGGTCTTTCGCGGTGTCGGCAGCAGGTGGGCAGGCGACAAACGTCGTGAGCCAGAAGAGCATTCCGCCCCTCTATCTCGCCGGCAGGAGGCGCTACTGCACGGCCTGGACGATCCAGGCGTAGCCGTCTACCCGCGCGGAGGTGCCCTCGCCGAAGTCCAGCGCGAGCACCGCGCGCTCGATGCAGTGGCCGAGTTCCAGGTCGCCGGTGCGGTTCTGGGTGACGCGCACCGCGGCGGGGCGGCCGTTCTCGATGCTCCACGCCAGCTCCACTCGGCCGGCCAGCTCGGGCGACTGTCGCGACGCGACTTGCACGCAGGACTCCACCCGTCCCCGGGCGGCGCGGATGACGTCGCCCACGCCCTCTGGGGCGTCGCCCCGGGGCGCCTGCTCCGGGGCAAGTCCCCACTGGCGGCGCGCCGGCGCGGTCTCGTCCTTCCCGTCGCCCACCACCACGATGCCGGCGGGATCGCTGTCATCGAGCTCGGTCACGAGGTCACCATCGCGACCTGATCCCTCGGCGCGGAAACCGCCGTCCCCGGCCGAGGCGAGGTCGTGTCCCACGCCCGCGAGGGCGGCGTCGAGCGCCGTGTCGCTGTCCGGGGAAAACAACGAGGCGGCCGCGTCGCCGTA
>VGRQ01000712.1 GCA_016875315.1 Deltaproteobacteria bacterium
GGCCTCGGGCACCCCGGCCTCGAAGGGGAGCGCGACGAGGCGATTGCCGTGTACCTGCGCGGCGGCGGCGTAGGGGCCGGGTAGCGCCAGTGTCGCCAGGAGGCGCGCCGGGGCCGATGAAGGCGGGGTGAAGTCGCCGTGGTCGCGGCCGGTGAACCCGTGGGGGTAGGCAGCGAGGGAAGCCGCGCGGAGCATGGTCGCACCGATTAATGTGGCGGCGATGTTGATTGGCCTACTCCTCGCTTGCTGGGGCGTCGATACCGGCACCACCACCGTCGAGGTGGCCGACTACGTGCTCAACCTGCGCCCGGTGGTGCCCGACAACCAGTCGCCCTTCGACGACCTGGATCGCCTCGATCTCGTGCTGTCCGACGGCACGAGCGACCCGGTGCGCATCTCGCTCGACCCGCCGGGTACGGGTGGGAGCGCCGCCGTCGAGAAGCTCCCCGCGTTGTTCGACACGCGGATCACCGTCGAGGGCTACGAGCTTGGCCAGCTCGTGGCATGGGGGCGCAGCAACGCGGTGACGGCGAGCACCGGCGAGGTCGACGTTCCCATCTATGTCGCGACACCAGGAAAGCTTGGTCGACTGGGGCCGCTGGAAGAAGCCACCGCCTGGGCGAGCGGTGTCGCGCTCGGAAACGGGCGATTCGCCATCTTCGGCGGCTTCGGCAGCCGCAGCGGCGGGCTCGGTGAGGCCGTGGCGAGCACCGCCGTGTACGACCTGGGCGCCCCCAACGACGACCTCGTCATCGACAGCGACGCCTTCACCGTGCCCAGCTACACCGACGCCAACGGCGAGACGCAGTCCACGCGAGGCGGCGCCAGCCTCACCTTGCTCACCTCGGGCGACGAGAAGGGCTTGTACCTGTACGCGGGTGGAGGCGACACCGAGCCGGTGCGCGACGGGACCACCATCACCCCCGACGTTCGGTATTTCGACGCCTCGACCCTGGAGTTCTCCGAGCCGCTGAGCTCGCGCGACGCGCTCTCCGGCGCGCGCTCGATGCACAGTGCTCTGGCCAACCTCGACGGGTCGGTGCTGGCCTGGGGCGGCTGGGGCGTCACCAGCAGCCGAAACCAGGTCTCGAACCTCACCACCGGCGAGATCTACGACCCGGCTGACAAGCAGTTCAGGAATGTCAGCGGCCCGTCCGAGGCCGGGGGCGTGGCCTCGTCGCTCGCCGACCTCGGCGACAGCGGCACGATGGTGTGCGGCGGCATCCATGTCGACGACTACGACGACGACGACGTGGCCGAGTGGAAGCTCACCGACACCTGCTTTCGCGTCACCCTCCGCGGGGAAGACGCCGGCGAGATCTTCGCCGGCCTGCCCAAGATCGCGGCCCAGGCGCTGGTGGCCCTGCCCGATGGCGACGTGCTCAGCTTCGGTGGCATCGTCAGCGCCGAGACGATCGAGTTTGACGACACCGCGCCGGCCACGGCGGCCGTGTACCGTTACTACCATGGCTCCCAGACCTGGACACAGGTGGGGACGATGTCGCTCCCCCGCGCGAACGCCACGGCGGTGCTGCTCGACGACAAGACGGTGGTGGTGGCCGGGGGGAGCGACGCGTGGGGACCGTCCGCGTCCGACGCCCAGGCCCTGTCCTGCGTCGAGGTGTACGACACGCTCGCCAACACCTCCGAGCTGGTCCAGGACTGCGACGAGGACAGCGACAACGGCGGCTTGCCCAATCGCGCCGAGCGCCCGCTCGCGCTCTTCGACGAGGAGCTCGGCGTGCTCTTCGCCGGGGGACAAGACGGCGACAACGGTGCCGAGGACGGCGCGTCGCTCTTCCTGTACCCGCCTGACTAGCGGCTAAGGGTCGCGACCAGCTCGAGGAAGGCAGCGCCGCCGGCGTCGAGGTTGCCGAGTTGCAGGTCGGGGCGGCTCTCGCGCAGGGACTGCGCCGTGGAGAAGCCGGTCTCCACCACCACCGCCACCGCGCCCCCGGCGCGCGCGCAGCGCACGTCGCTCACCGTGTCGCCCACCACGATGACGGCGCCCACGTCGAGGCCCCGCTCGCAGGCCCGCTGGCGGGCCGCGGGGACGAGCCCGTCGCGATCGGCTGCGTCCTCGCTGTACACCCCCCAGGCGAAGTGTCGCGACAGGTCGGCTGCATCGAGCTTGAGCCTCGCGCCGCGGGCCCAGTTGCCGGTGAGGAGGCACACCTCGGCCACCTCGGCCGCCGCCGCGATGACCCGCGGCAGGCCGGGGAGGACCTCGGTGCGCGCGGGGTCGGCGAG
>VGRQ01000713.1 GCA_016875315.1 Deltaproteobacteria bacterium
GCGGCCACGAGCACGCGGCCGTAGCCCGAGTGCTCGAGCACGCGGTCGATGGCGGCGGGGAGGTCGCGGGTGGCGATGTCATCGACACAGAACGGTCCCGCGTCGGCAGGTGGCACCGACGACGGGTCGCCCCGGTGTTCCCAGATGTAGACGGCGTGCCCCTGGGCTTGCAGGTAGCGGGCGAGCCCGCCGCCGGGATCGAGCACGAAGTCGCGGTGGGTGGCGCCGAGGCCGTGCCCGAGGAGCACCGGCTCGCCGCCCGCGCCCGGGGGCGGCGGGAGGTGGAAGAGGTCAGCGCCCCACTCGTCGTCCGAGCGATATCGAAGTCGCGACACGGGTGCCGTGTCGGCCCGGACGAAGCTGTCGCGCTCGCCGGGCCGCAACGCCCGCCACGCCATCGCCATCGCCGCGTCGCCGACGGCGCGCACGAGGTCGTCGGGCGCGGGTAGCAGCCCGCGTCGCCGGAGGTCGGGGAGCTTGGTTCCGTCGGCCATGGGGGCTCGGGGAAGGGGACGGCAGGCTCGCGCGGGAGCGGCAGCGTGAGCGCCGTGGAAGGCCGTCGCTCCTCGGCCAGGCACGGTTGAAGCTTGCCTCGGGGGCACAGCGTCTACGGGAACTTCGCGCGAGCCTGTCCGTCCTCCGGTTTTGACTCGGGGAGATCCTTGAACCAGAGACTCAGGGAAACTCTTGCCGCGTCAAGAGCACTTGTAGCACACCAGCCCGGGCCGCGGCAAGGGACGCGCTCGCTAGCCGTCGACGAAACGCTCGATCTTCGCGTTGTCGACGAGATCGTCGCGCCAGGCGGCCTTCAGCTCTTCGCGGCGCACGAACTCCAGGCGCGCGCGGGTGGTCTGGCCGCTGGCGGCGAAGTCGGCTTCCAGCGGCTCCGCCCGGGACGACACGCGGATCACGTGGGCGACGCCGCGGATCTCCACCGGCAGGGCGAGCACGCTGCCGGCGGGGGCGGCGGCCACCTGCGCGAGCAGCTCCGGGCTCTCCCCCAGTGGCTGGATCTCGGTGTCGAGGAGGCTGAACTCGGCGGTCACCGACGAGGCGAGCGACAGCGGCACCAGCATCTCGACGGGCGCCACGCCCGCGTCGCGCCAGGCGGTGCCGAGCCTCGTGGCGAAGTCGGCCACGACGCCGCTGACTTTCGACTCCCTGAGCAGCCTCAGGGCGATCTCGTCGTCGGCCTCCTCCAGGGGGATGGTGCGCTTTTCCTCGATGGCGTCGACGCGGAGGAGCGTGAACCCCCGGCCGTTTTCCACCACGGCGCTCAGCTGGCCGGGGCCCGCGGCGTCGGCCGCGTCGGCGAGGGTCTTGTCGAGCGCGTCGGCGGCGAAGAGGCCCATGTCACCCCCGCTCGCGGCGGAGCTGTCCTCGCTCCAGCGGCGCGCGAGCTCGCCAAAGTCGGCCCCGGCCCGTGCCTGGGTGGCGATGGCCTCGATGCGGGCCTGCACCGCGGCCTTCTCGGCGCCCTCGATGTCGGTGCGCAGGGTGATGCCGTGCAGGCGGTAGCGCCGCGGCAGGTCGTACAGGCGCGCGAAGTCCTCGTCGTACTGCGCTTTCACGCGGTCCTTGTTGGCGGCGAGGAAGGCCTCGACCTCCGTGGCGGGCACGTCGATCGTGGGCAGGAAGGCGTCGGGTACCAGCCGCACGTACTCCAGCGTGATGCGCGTGTTCTCCCTGCGCCACTCCTCCTTCACCTCGCCGTCGGTGACCGTCGCGCCCCTGGCCACCAGCTCGTAGAGCTTGTCGAGCAGCAGCTTCTTGTGCACCTGGCTCTCGAAATCCACGCGGTCGGTGGCGTTGGCCTCGAGCACCTTCACGTACTTCGCCTCGCTGAACTTGCCGTCCTCGTGGAAGGCCTCGACCTTGATGATCTCGCGCTTCACCTCGTCCTCGTGGACCGCGAGACCGGCGGCCTCCGCCGCCTGCAGCTCCGCCTCGGTGCGGATGAGCTGGTCGAGCACGCCGCTCTCGATCTCGGCGCGCTTGGCCTCGTCGAGGGCGCCTCCCGCCTGCCGGTAGGCGGCCCGTCGCAAGTCGTCGAAGTCCTTGGTGGTGATGTTCTCACCGTTGACCGTGGCCACGACGCTACCGCCGCGCCCCGCGTCGATGTGTCCACCCACCACCACGAAGGAGGCCACGACCGAGAAAAGCAGCACCTTCATCAGGAGGCTGTCTGTGCTGCTGCGCATCCGCTCGATGAGCGACATCCCGTCTCCGGCAGAGCCGCCGGTGCTA
>VGRQ01000714.1 GCA_016875315.1 Deltaproteobacteria bacterium
TCGCCGTCGCCGTCGTCATCGAGGTCGTCATCGAGGTCAGCATCGAGATCGTCATCGAGGTCGTCACTGTCGCTGTCGATGTCGATGTCCATGTCGATGTCGATGTCGACATCGGGAGTGAAGTACACTCGACAGTCACCCGACCCGGATCTGTCAAAACCCTTTAGGCGCCGGTTTCTATCCCCCCCGCCGCAACCCCCGCAGCGGCGTGCTCACCCTGGGCGCGAGCGCGGCGGCGATGGCGCCGTCTTCCCCGGGGCGGTCCGACACGCGGAAGGGCACCGGCGAGCGCGCCGCCACCGCCTCGGCCACCCGGGCGCCGAGGGGGCCCTGCAGCATCGATCCGCCACACTCGATGGCCTGCACGCCCACCAGGAGGGCGGCGAACTCCTGCGTGGCCGCCACCAGCGCGTCGACGACGAAGGCGACCACCGGCTCAGCCCGTGGATCGCGCGCCTCCAGGAGCTGGCGCAGGGACCGTCCCGCCTCGCCGGGGGCCACCGGCTGGCCCGTGGCCTCCGCCACTGCGGTCGCGACACCGATGTTGCTCAGGTAGGTGCGCATCGCGCCGCGCAGCGGCAAGTAGGTGTGGGGGGTGGCCTCGGGACTGGCGTCGGCCACCAGCCGCCCCATCTCGGTGGCCACCACCGCGCCGTCGCCGTCGATCCAGCAGCCGCCGAAGCTCGTGCCGATCTGCACGCGCACGAGGCGTCGCGCGCCCTGGGCCGACAGGTGCCGGCCGAGGTTGGACAGGTCGTTGAACAGGGCCACCGGCCCGCGCACGAGGCCCTCCGCCACGCGATCGGCGAAGCCGTCGAAGGCATCCACCCGCCCGACGCGCTCCCTGAGGATGGTGGACAGCTCGAGCACCCGCCCGCCCACGCCCATCGGCGCGGCGAGGCCGATCCCGAGCGAGCCGATGTCGCGACCCATCGCGACCTCGGCGACCAGGCGGCGTCCCCGGGCAACCAGCGAGTCGATGCCCACCTCGCCGGGGGGCCAGGTGGCCGCCGAGGCGGTGGCCACCACCCGGGCACCGTCCATCGCCAGCGCCTTCATGCTGGTGCCGCCGATGTCGAGGCCCACGGCGAGGCCCGCGCCCGGCGGGGCGAGGGCGGGTTCGTCGACCCCGGGCACGTCGACCCCGGGCGACGGGCGCACCTGCTCCGGGGCCACGGCGATCGGCAGCTTGTGGATGGCACGCAGGCTGCCGAGGTGGGGCTCGAGCTCGGCCTCGGGGAGCGGCGAGACGATCTCCATGCCCGCCGGGTTGAGCAGGAGGCAGGCGTTGTGGGCGCGGGCGAGCACCGGCCACGCTGACCGCACGAGCGGGGGCGCGAAGACGACGAACTCGCGGGCCGCCGCCGCCGCCCCCCAGCGGGGGACCAGCCGCAGCCGCCACGGGACGGCCCGCGGGTGGGCGGCGAGCTCGGCGAGGGCGGTGGAGAGGGTGAGCATCAGGAAGGCTCTAGGCTGCAGGGGATAGGCTGTAGGGGATAGGCTGTAGAGGGGAGCGGTGGCGCTGGGGGCGTGGCGGTCGGTTGCGGGGGGACCGCAGGCTGCTGCTGTTGCGAGCGGTGCCAAGCTGCGGGGACCGGCGGCGATCGGACTCGGCCCCACGGCCTTCGCTCAGGGGCCTACAGCCTACACCCTACAGCCTACAGCCTACCGGCGATCTTCGACCTTCGATACCCGATCCTTGAGCTTGCGATTCTCCTCCACCAGCCCCTCGACCTCGCGACGGAGTCCGGCCAGCGACTCCTCGCCGGCGCGTCCCTCGCGGATGCTGGCCATCGCCTCGTAGGCCCAGCGGCGCAGGCGCCCGTCGCCGCCCGCGGCGTGGAGGCGCTGCAACACCGGCATCGCCCGGCTGTCGCGCAGGGTGCCCAGGGCGGAAACGGCGGAGATTTGAACGCGGTAGTTGTCGTCGTCGACGAGCAACACCAGGCGCTCGACGGCGCGGGTGCGCACGCTGTCGACCTCGTCGCCCAGGCGGGCGAGCGCGGCTACCGCCGCCGCCCGGGCCCGCGCCGGCTTCTCGACCTGGGTCCAGGCCGCGACGAGCTCGTAGGCGCCGGCGTCGCGGGCGTGTCCCAGACCCTCCAGCGCCCGGGCGCGAAGCACCTCCATCCAGCTCGGCTCGCCGAGCAGGGCCTCGCAGGCCCCGCGCGCCGCCGGGTGACGATGCTTGCCGAGCACCCGGGCCACCTCGCCGCGAACGTGGATCGAGGCGTCGGGTGGCAAG
>VGRQ01000715.1 GCA_016875315.1 Deltaproteobacteria bacterium
TGAGCGCCTCGACGCGCGGCGCAGGACCGATCCGAATCGCCGGGGTGTCGCTGTCGAAATCGGGTGGGTCGGAGGCCATCGAGACCGGGTATAACGGCCGGCCCTGGAGCGTCGATGTCACCGGTACGTGGACTCATCTCTCGCCTGCGGGGCCGCTCGTCGGCGGCGCCAGCCGCGGTCGGCCTCCAGTTCGTGCCGGCGATGGAGAGAGAGTTCGGCGAGCTGAGCGAGGAGATCGACGGGCAGGTGAAGCGCACCGGCACGGCGATGGTGGCCTCGTGGGAGGTCGCGGCCTCCGAGCTCGCCCGCGTGACGATCGGCATCGAAGGCGAGAAGGCGCTCATCGAGCGGTTCAGCGACGGGCTCGTTCCCACGCTCACGCCCTTCCAGGACCTGCACAAGGGCGCCGCGAGCGCGGTTCGGGAGGGCATCGAGGCGGGGCGCCGCGAGGGCAGCATGGCCGCCGCCACGCGCCCGCTGGTGATGCTCGTCCACGGGCTCGACACCCGCGTGGAACCAGGCTGGGCCAAGACCCTCGACTACCTCGAGCCTGTCTTCGCCCTGGCGAAGGACCCCGTCGCCGCCCGGGCGGCGATGGCGCCCGCCGGCGCGCGCATGGCGGCCGCCTGCCGGGAAGGCGAGCAGGTCCTTCGCGACCGGTTGTCGAAGCTCCCGCAGGCCACCTCGCTCACCGAGGGCGTGGTGGAGCCCTTCGAGGCCTGGCAACTGGTGGTGTGTCGCGAGATCGAGATGGCGACGTACGCGGCCACGCGGGGGATGATCAAGGAAATCAGGGGCTAGTCGCGCAGGAAGAGTGTCACCGCCGCGTGGTCGCTGGCCTGGGGGCGGGAGCGGGCCTCGGTGTCGACGATGCAGTCCAGGGCGCGCGGGAGGAGCGAGCGCGACACGAGGTGGTGGTCGATGCGCAGGCCCTTGTCCTGCTCGAACATGTTGCCGCGGTAGTCCCACCAGGAAAACTGCTTGCGCCCCGGGTAGAGGTGGCGGAAGGCGTCGGTGTAGCCGAGCTCGATGAGCCCGCGGAAGGCGGCCCGCTCCTCGTCGGATACGAGGATCTGGCCCGCCCAGCCGGCGGGATCGTGGCAGTCGAGGTCGGCCGGGGCGATGTTGTAGTCGCCGCAGATCACCGTGGGCGCCTCGTCGAGCCCCGCCACCCACTCGCGCAGGCGGCGGAGCCACTCGAGCTTGTAGGCGTACTTGTCGGAGCCGACCTCCTGCCCGTTGACCACGTAGAGGTCGATCACCCGGATGCCACCGGTCCACCCCAGGATCGCGCGGGACTGGCTGTCGTCGGGCCAGTGCGGGTTGCGCTCCACCCCCTCGATGGGCTGCCGCGACAGGATGGCCACGCCGTTGTAGGTCTTCTGGCCGAACACCGCCGCGTGGTAGCCCCGCGACGCCACCTCCTTCCAGGGGAACTCCTCGTCGACGCACTTGAGCTCCTGGAGGCACACCACGTCGGGCTGGCGGTCGTCGAGGAAGGCGAGCAGGGCCGCGTTTCGCGCGCGCACGCTGTTGACGTTGTAGGTGGTGATGTTCATCGCGCTGCCGCCTATCACCGCTCCCGCGCTACGATGGCGCGTGCTCCTCTTCCTCGCCTGCATCGACGCCGAGCCCCCCGCGCCGCGCGCGGTCGACCTGGTCGATCCCTTCATCGCCACCGGCGGCCCCGGCTTCCGCGTCGGCTCCGCCACGCCGGCCGCCACCGTGCCCTTCGGGATGGTCAAGCTCGGTCCCGACACCGCGCTCGAGAACGGCGGCATCGGCCCCTTGCATTGCGGGGGCTACTACTACACCGACACCCACCTCGACGGTTTCAGTCACACGCACATGCACGGCGTGGGCGTCCCGGCGCTGGGCAACATCCTGTTCTTCCCGGGCGACGGTCTCGCCGACACGGTGCGCGGTCCGGACGACTGGCGCACCACCTTCAGTCACGACGACGAGGTGGCCACCCCCGGGTACTACGCGGTGACCCTGGGCAACGGTGTCCGCGCCGAGCTCAGCGCCACCATGCACGCCGGGCAACACCGCTACACCTACCCGGAGGGTGCCGACCCCACGCTGGTGATCGACCTCGGCTACAACCTCTACGGGCAGAACCTCGGCGCGATGATCCGGGTGAAGGAGAACGTCGTCTCCGGCTTCATGACCAACGACGACAGCTTCGGGGGCTACTTCCCAGTGTACTTCTACGCGGTGTTCGACACGCCGATCGCGAGCGCC
>VGRQ01000716.1 GCA_016875315.1 Deltaproteobacteria bacterium
CCGCGCGCTACGAGTTCAAGGTGCAGAGCGACGACGGCAACAAGAAGAGGGTGCGGGTGTTGCTGGAGAACCACGGCGGAAGCTGGGTGGTTACCCGCGCCGAGTACGAGGACGGCGAGGAGTGGCGGCCGATCTAGGCCTCAGCGCGGCGCGATCCCCACCACCACCGGTACCGCGTCGAAGCCGCCCACGTCGCGACGGTACTCGCCCACGCTCATGCTCATCGCGGTGCTGCCGCCGCCATCGAAGGCCATGGCGTCGATGCAGCCGAGGCCGCCGAGCAGGGTGGCGAGGTCGGCGAGGGAGAGGCCGGCCGTCCAGTCGTCGGTGACGAGCAGGATCACGCGATCGTCGCGGTCGATGCAGGCGGCGGTGCGGCGCGCCACTGCGTCGGCGTCGACCCCGAGGCCGCCGGTGCGCAGGTAGGTGAAGGTCTTGCCGCCGCTCATGATCGAGGGGAAGCCCTGGATGCCCTGGTCGAGGGGACCGAGCCTGGCCTTCTTCTGGTTGAGGATGCGCGGGCGGCCCCCGGCCTTCTCCACGAGGAAGTGCGAGGCGCGACGCGGGCTCTGGCGGTTGCGCACCACGCCGTCGCTCACCACCAGCCCGAGCGGGCCGTCCTCGGCGAAGTAGGGGCCGTTCACCGCCAGCGACAGGCCCGCCTCCTCCGCGAGCGCGGCCACCGGCGCGCGCGACCAGTCGTCGCGACCCCAGGCGCGGAACTGCCAGTGCGCCGGGTCGATGCGCGCCACCACCACCTCCACCCCCCGGGGGTCGGGCGGCCGCAGCATGGTGATCTCGGCGATGTCGAGGCCCTCCGCCACCGCCGTGTAGCGGGGCTCGATCACGACGTCGCTCGGCCCCCAGTGCCGTCGCAGCCGCAGCGACAGCGGGATCTCCGTCCACCCGCTCGCGCCGTCGCTCCAGTACAGGTGGCCGCCGCCCACCACGCGCACCGCGAGCTCTTCCAGGGCTTCCACCGCCACCGGCCCGCAGGCGGCGATGCTGCCCGCGAGCGCCAGCAGCGTGAGCCCGGCGATCATCCACCGACGGCGACGGGGCGGCGGGGGAGGGTTAGTCACCGGCCTCCTTGCCTCGTCCCCGGAACATCGTCGTCATCGTCGCCGACTCCTTGCGGTGGGACTCGGTCTACGGCGGCGACGGGCCCCGCCTGCCCTACGTGAGCGGCCACAGCAAGGCCTTCACCGCCGCCCGCTCCGCCGGCTGCTGGACGCTCCCGGCCACCGCCTCGATGTTCACCGGGCTCTTGCCCCACGAGCACGGCGCCGACAGCCAGACCCGCGGTCTCGACCCCGGCATCCCCACCCTCGCCGGGCGACTGCGCGATGCCGGCTACAGCACCCACCAGGTCACCGCCAACGTCGCGACAACAGAAATATTCGGCCTCGACCACGGCTTCGACGAGATCGTGCGCATCTGGAAGGAGGTTCCCCCTCAGCACCGCAAGCTCCACGAGCTGATGCTGGTGGTGGGCAAGCCCCGCCTGCGCAAGCGCGTGCTCTCCACCGACTGGATCCGGGGGAAGCTCAGCGAGGACATCGAGGCCGGCAAGGTGTGGTTACAAGACACCATCGGCGACGTATTCGATCGCGCGCGCCGCATCCTTGCGCAGAACACGCACCGCGGCCGCCCCAGCTTCCTGTTCTTGAACCTGATGGAGACGCACTTCCCCTACCACGTGAGCGACATCCTCGCGCCGCTCAGCAAGGGCACCGAGGGCGCCCGCGAACTCGTTGCCTTGTACCACGTGATCAACCAGACCTTCATGCGCTCGGGCGAGCAGCCGATCGACCCGGCGATGATGCGCCACATCAAGTCGCGGCAGCGGGTGGCCTGGGAGCGCATCGCCCCGCAGGTCGACGACTTCTGCCGCGAGCTGCACGAGGGGCACGACAACCTCGTGGTGTTCGGCTCCGACCACGGCGACTGCTTCGGCGAGCAGGACTGGGTGTACCACTTCGCCAACGTGAGCGACGGCGGCAATCGCGTGCCCCTGTTCTGGATGAACCCGGGACGTTCCGCGGGCGAGGAGGAGAAGTCGCCGGTGTCGGCGCGCAACCTCTTCGAGGCGGTGCTGCGCGAGGCGGCCGTGGCCGTCGACGGTCCCGACCCGGTTTCCAGCGCGGGCGACACGCTCACCGCGCTCGAGAGCTGCTGGTACAACTGCCAGGGCGCCACCTTGCCGCGTTTCAAGTACAATCAGTTCTGCTTCGTCAACGAC
>VGRQ01000717.1 GCA_016875315.1 Deltaproteobacteria bacterium
GGACGGTGGTGGTGGGCTCGCCTGCGAGCACGACGATCGTGACCGGGCTGCTCCGCTCGAGGGGCCCGCCCGCGCCACGCGGGGGCGGCGACGACCAGGGGGTCCACACAAGCGCGTAGACGGGGCTGGAGGGCGGAGCTACGCCCGCCCCCCGCCTCGGGACCGGGTTCACCCGCTGGAGGCCAGCTCGTGAGCACTCCCCGCCGCTCGTTGGGCCTGCTCGCGGGGGCCACGATGACCGGGTCTACCTCCCGGAGAGCGGTTCATGTTGCCTATCCTCCCTGGGAGCGAATGCGATAAGCGAGCCCCGTCCCCGGGATGCCCCCATGGCCCAAGCCGCTTCGCCCACCAAAGCCCCCACCGCCGTGGAGCTGGGCTTCACCCTGCGCAGCATCATCACCGGGATGGCGTTCGGCGGCGGGCTGTCGCTCTGCAACGTCTACCTCGGCCTCAAGATCGGCTGGGGCATGAACATGTCGATCACCGCTGCCCTCCTGGGCTTCGGGTTCTGGGCGGCGGCGGGGACGGTGGCGAGGGTGCGGCCCTTCACGGTGCTCGAGAACAACCTCAACCAGACCGCGGCGAGCGCCGGTGCCGCCATCTCCTCGGCCGGCCTCGTGGCGCCGATTCCGGCCCTCACCCTGTTGACGGGCACCGTCCTCACCTGGCCACAGCTCACCGTGTGGGTGCTCTCCGTCGGCCTCGTCGGCGTGGTGGCGGGCATGGGCGTTCGCAAGCAGCTCATCGTCGATGGTGGGCTCGCCTTCCCCGGCGGCACCGCCACCGGCGAAACCCTCAAGGAGATGTACGCGAAGGGTGCGGAGGCCCTGGCGCGGGTGAAGATGCTGGTGCTCGGCGGCGGTTTCGGCGCGCTCAGCAAGCTCGGTGGCCTGGTCTTCCAGCCGGCGCACCTCAAGCTCCCGGTCACCCTCGCCAGCGGGAAGGTGTCCACCGGCTACACGCTCGCCAACCTGACCTTCTCGCTCGAGCCTTCGCTCCTGATGGTCGCCACCGGCGGCATCATCGGGCTGCGCGCCACCCTTTCGATGCTGCTCGGCTCCATTCTCGCCTGGGGTCTGCTCGTGCCCCACGGCGTGGAAACGGGGTGGATCACCCCGGGCCCCACCGATCCCGGCAAGGGCTGGTTCACCCAGGGCGTGCACTGGCTGCTCTGGCCGGGCGCCACGCTCATGGTGGTCGGCTCCTTGACCTCCTTTGCCTTCTCCGCACCCGCCATCCTGCGCGGGCTCACCGGCCTCCGCGGCGCGGCGCCCCCGGCCGACGACCCGACCGACGTGAACCGGCGCCAGTTCTGGACCGCTCTTCTCGTGGTGCTGCTGGCCTCCTCCGCCGCCCAGATCCTGCTCTTCGACATCAAGCCCTGGCTCGCGGTCCTCGGCGTACTGCTCTCCTTCATCCTCGCGATCGTGGCCGGGCGCGTATCGGGCGAAACGGGTGTCACCCCCGTGGGGGCCATGGGCAAGGTCACCCAGTTGACCTTCGGCGTGCTGGACCCCTCGAACGTGGCGTCCAACCTCATGTCCGCGAACGTCACCGGCGGCGCGGCGAGCCAGTGCGGCGACCTGCTCCACGACCTCAAGACCGGCTTCATGCTCGGGAGTTGGCCTCGGCACCAGTACGTGGCGCAGGCCTTCGGGGTGGTGGGCGGCGCGCTCGTCGGCTCCGCGGCCTACCTCGTGCTCCTCCCCGACCCCAAGGCGCAGCTCTTCACCGACGACTGGGCCGCACCGGCCGTGGCCACCTGGAAGGCCGTCGCCGAGGTCTTCCAGCAGGGCATCTCCGCCATGCCCACCATGGCGCTGGAGGCGATGGCGATTGCCGCCGTCGCCGGCGTGGTCCTCGCCGTGCTTGAGAAGACGGTTCCCAAGGACTTCCGCGTCTGGGTTCCGAGCCCCGCCTCCCTCGGTCTCGCCTTCACGGTGCAGGCCTACACCGTGCTCGCCTTCCTCATCGGCGCGTCCGTCATGGCCCTTGGCCAGAAGTTCGCCCCCTCCTGGACGGCTCGCTTCGGCATCGTGGTCTGCGCGGGCGTCATCGCCGGCGAGAGCCTGATCGGGGTGGGCGACGCCTTCCTGAAGATGTTCGGCGGCTGAGCCGAGGGCGAGCGGGGGGCGATCTGGGGCCGCGGTGCGCCGGGTTCGACGGGTACAATCTGCACGCGAACGTGGCCTTCGCCGCGTCGGACCGAAAGGGCCTGGAGCGGCTGTGCCGGTAC
>VGRQ01000718.1 GCA_016875315.1 Deltaproteobacteria bacterium
CCCCCGGTGCCCCACCTGCCGCGACGTCGCGTCGGCGAGGCGCCAGGGCGCGAGGCGGTCGGCCTCGCTCGCGTAGTCGATGCCGATGCGCGGACCGGCGACGAGCGAGGGCTCGTCACGGCGAGCGCGCACGGCGATGACCCCGTCGAGGGGCAGGCCGGAGTGTGACGTCGCCAGGCCGAGCGCGGCGGCAAGCTTGCCGGGGCCGTCGCAACGGCCGTCGGGACGGCGCGCCACGAAGACGTCGTGACCGTCCATCGGCTCTCCACCCCGGATCAGCACGGCGGCCGCGTGCCCCTCGGGACCGGTGACGAAGTTGAGCATGTGGTGCATCCCGTAGCAGAGGTACACGTAGGCGCGCCCCGGCGGGCCCCACATCGGCGCGTTGCGCGCGGTGCGTCCCATGCGGGCGTGGTTCGCGGTGTCGCCCGGGAACCGGTATGCCTCCACCTCGGTGATCCTCAGGGTCACGCCGCGCGCGCTCACCAGAGCGCCCACCAGGTCGGCAGCCACGTCGAGGGCGTCGCGGTCGTAGAAGCTTGGCGGGAGGGGGTCCACGGGCCGGGCTAAGCTACCGCGATGTTCCCCTTGTTCGCCTGCGCTCCCCACCCCGTCGAGGCGCCGCGCGTGCAGGAGCGAGCGGCGGTGGCTAATCCTGCGGTCGCGACCGAGGGATGCGAGAAGCTCGATCCCGCGCTGTGGGGCGCCGCCGCGAGCACCGAGCTGGCCCACGTGGTGCTCGACATCACCGCGCCCACGCTGCTTCCCAAGCTCTTCGAGGTGGAAGCGGAAACGGCGCTGTCGGTCCAGGGTCGGGTGCCGGGCGATTACCTCTGCACCCTCGCCGCGCTCCCCACCGTCACCCGGGTGCGCCCGCCCGCCGTGGCCAGTCCGAAGGTCGAGCCTTGATCTGGATCGCCCTCGCGGCGGCGCGGCCGGTCGATCCCGCGAGTCCACGGGCCAAGCTCACCCACGCGCTGGCCGAGCTGGCGGCGCGTCCAGAGATGCTGGTGTCGCGACCTACATTCGACGGCAAGTCGACGGTGCGCGTGGTGGTCGAGTGCGACGGCGACTGCACCATCCCGGGCGAGGAGCTGAGGTGGAACGGCCGCGTGCAGGCGCGCCTCGCCCCGGCCGATCTGCTCGCCGTGGCCGCGCTCCCCGGGGTGCGCCACCTGCGCGAGCCCTGGGCGGCCCGTCCCAAGGTGGAGAGCGAGGGACTGGCCGAGGTCATGGACGTGGACTGGTCGGCCGAGGGCCTCGACGGCCAGGGCGTCAAGATCGGCATTATCGACGTCGGCTTCGCCGGTTGCGAGGATCTCGCCGGGAGCGAGGTGCCGGGCGACTACGAGGAGGCCTTCAGCCTCGGGGCGCCGGAGTCGAGCGCCCACGGCTGCGCCGTGGCAGAGGTGATCCACGACTTCGCCCCCGGGGCCGAGCTGCGCCTCGCCAGCTTCGGCACCGACGTGGAGCTGGGCGTTGCCCTCCAGGGCATGCTCGACGCGGGCGTCGACGTGGTCAACGCGTCGATCGGCTTCGACAACGTGTGGCACGCCGACGGCACCAGCCCCGTCACGACCTACGCCGACACCGTGGTGGAGGCGGGCGTCATCTACGTGGCGGCCGCCGGCAACGAGAACGACAACTACCGGGTGGGCGCCCTGTCGCCGGTCGACGACGCGCCCTACGTGGCCATCGACGGTCGCTACGCGATCCTGGCGCGGGCGCCGGGAGGGACGGCGCGAGTGTCCTTCCGCTGGAGCGAGCCCTTCGGCGAGGCAGCGACCGACCTCGACCTCGTGTTGTTCAACGCCGACGACGGGCGCGAGTGCGGGCGCTCCGAGAGCCCGCAGGACGGCGACGACAACCCCTACGAGGAGGTGTACGTCGAGGGCTGCGAGGAGTGGGTGTACGCGAGCGTGTACGCCGATGTCGGCACCGACGTGGACGGTCTCACCGGCTACCTCTACGGCTACTACGACCTCGACGAGGCCGACCTCACTGGCCTCCAGTCACTCACCCTGCCCGGGGACTGCTTCGACTGCGTGGCGGTGGGTGCCATCGTCGATGATGTCGCGACCGACTACAGTAGCCGGGGCCCCAGTGACGACGGGCGCACCAAGCCCGAGGTGGTGGCCCCCTCGAACGTGAGTACCGCCAGTTTCGGCGACGGCGCCTTCAAGGGATCCAGCGCCGCGGCGCCGCACGCGGCCGGGCTGCTCGCGCTCT
>VGRQ01000719.1 GCA_016875315.1 Deltaproteobacteria bacterium
GACGCCGAGGGCCTGGCCCTGGCCGGGGCGCTGCTTCCGCGGGTCGCGGCAGTGCCTGTCGGGGGAGGCCGCGCCGCGCCTTGCGACAGATCCACCATTTGTTCAAGTCCATGAAATGACGTGCAACAGCGGCCGAGAGCGCGGGACGGTGGCTCCGGTTGCCCGACGCCGGGTTGGCAACCGCGCCCGGTCCTTTCGCCGTGGCCCCTGGTGCAGCGCGGACGCCAGCGTGCCGACCACGGCCGCGCCGACCGGCGCGAGCCCGTCGTTCGCGGGGCAGCCGATGGCCCTGCCGAGCGGAGCGGAGAGGGCGGCGCCAGAGCCCGCTCGCACCGCGCTGGACGGCGCCGCCCGCGATCACGGCTTGGGCCAGGTGGGGGTGCGCTCGCGGGTGGCAAAGCGAGGGCGGGCGCTGACGCCGGGCGGGGGAGGTCTGCCTGCGGCGAGCAATTGCACGGCAATTTCACGGCTTGACACGATCGATCGGCACGCGCAGCATAGCGGTCGCCCTGTCGCCGGAGGGTCCGGCGCGGCGCTGCCCAGGTCCGGAGAGCCCGTGAACGTCCCGTTGTGCCGTCGCCCTTGGTCGCCGTTGGTGCCAGCTTGATCCCCGGCACGGGTGATATCGTCTCTGTGCGCTCCCGCCAGTACCTGGTCGAGGGCGTCGACCTGCCGCCGAAGGACGGCGACAGCACCCTCGTTCGGCTGTCCTGCCTTGAGGACGACGCCCAGGGCGAACGCCTCGAGGTGCTTTGGGAGCGCGAGATCGACGCGCGCCTCGTGCGCGAGACCGACTGGGACCGCATCGCCAGTCGCGGCTTCGACGCGCCCCGCCTGTTCTCCGCCTACCTGCACACGCTGCGCTGGAACTGCGTCACCGCCACCGATCCGAAGCTGTTCCAGGCGCCGTACCGTGCCGGCATCGAGGTGAAGGCCTACCAGCTCCAGCCGCTGCGGATGGCGCTCGCCATGCCGCGCGTGAACCTGTTCATCGCCGACGACGTGGGCCTCGGCAAGACCATCGAGGCCGGGCTCATCGTGCGCGAGCTGGCGATGCGCCAGAAGGTCCGGCGCGTGGTGATCTGCGTGCCGCCGTCCGTCGTGCGCCAGTGGCGAGACGAGATGGAGGAGCGCTTCGGCCTCACGTTTGTGGTCTATGACCGCGATTTCGTCGCGCGGGTCCGTCAGGAGCGCGGCTACGCGGTGAACCCGTGGAAGACCCACACCCGGTTCATCCTGTCCCACGCGTTGGTCCGCGACGAGGTGTACGCCGCCCCGCTGCGGGATTGGCTCGGTGAGTTCGCGAGCGGCTCGCTGCTGATCCTCGACGAGGCCCACAACGTCGCGCCGGCGAGCGGCTCGAAGTACGCGATCGACAGCAAGCTCACCCGTGCGGTCCGCGATCTCGCGCCGCGGTTCGAGCACAAGCTGTTCCTGTCGGCCACGCCGCACAACGGCCACAGCAACAGCTTCTCGGCGCTGCTCGAGCTCCTCGACCCGCAGCGCTTCGTCCGCGGCGTGCCGGTCGACGCCCAGCTCCGCAACGCCGTGATGGTGCGCCGGCTCAAGTCCGACCTGCGCGCCATCGGTGAAAAGTTTCCGCACAGGAACGTGGTCCGGATCGTGATCGACCGCTTGCCCAACGACGCCCCGGAGCTCACCCTGTCCCGCCTGCTCCAGCGCTACCGCAATGCGCGCGACGCCCGGCTCGCTGGGGCCACCCGGTCCCAGCAGGCGTCGGCCATGCTGGTCGTGACCTCGCTGCAGAAGCGCCTGTTGTCGTCGATCGAGGCGTTCGCCCGCACGCTCGACGTCCATCGAACGTCGATGGAAGGCGCCGCCGGGGAGGCTCCGGCGGTGATCACCCGCAACCTGGAGCTGCTCTTCGCGGCGCCGGACGCCGACGACGAGCGCGCCGAGCTGCCCGAGGACGAGGTGGAGCGCGAGGAGGACGCGCAGATGGTCGCCGCGACGTCGCAGTCTGCGCCCGAGCGCACCGCGCTGGGGCCCGAACTCGCGCTGCTCGACGAGATGGCGCGCATCGCGCGGGCCAGCCGCCATGACGCCGACGCGCGGGTCAAGCACCTGCTCTCGTGGATCCGCCAGCACTTGTGCCCGGACCTCGGCCAGCAAGGGGCAGCCTGGAAGCCCCGCCGCGTGCTGATCTTCACCGAGTACGCCGACACCAAGCGCTACCTGCAGCAGCTGTTGGGCGACGCCGTCCGC
>VGRQ01000720.1 GCA_016875315.1 Deltaproteobacteria bacterium
CCCCCTCCGATCCACCTCCGACCCCTCCCCCGCCGCCGGTGATAGTCTCCTGCCGATGCTCCTCCTCGCGCTGGCCCACGCCGCCGACAGGTGGCCCGACATCGCCACGCCACCGCCTGCCACCGGGGGAACCGCCAGAAAAACCCAGCAACAGGGCAAGAGGGATCAAGGGCGAGCCCTGGCAAGACGAAGGCCGAGGTAGAACCAGCGGTAGGACGGGGCGATCCCGTCGCGGGCGGCCACGCGCGCGTACGCGGGCGAGATGCCCCAGGAGCCGCTCCGGATCACCCGGGAGGAGCCAGCCGAGGCGCCGGTGGGGTCGGTCACCGAGCCGCTGGGGTAGTTCCCGTACCAGTCGCCGGTCCACTCCCACACGTTCCCCGTCATGTCGCACAGGCCGTACCCGTTCCGCGGCTTCTCGCACGCGGGCTGCGTCCCGAAGCCGCTGTTGTCGAAAATCCACCCCACCGCCGTCGCCTCGTTCGAACCCGCGTGGACAAAGGACTGACCCCCCCGCGCCGCGTACTCCCACTCCGCCTCCGTCGGCAGCCGGTAGGTCACCCCGTCGCGCGCGGACACCTTCTTCACGAAGGCCTGCGCGTCGTCCCACGAGACCGTCTCCACGGGGCAACTCGGGCCGCACGACGAGAACCCAGACGGGTTGCTCCCCATCACCGACTTCCACTCCCCCTGCGTCACCTCGTGCTCCATCAGCCAGAAACCCTTCGTCAATGTGACCTGGTGCTGAACCTCGTCGGAATCCCGACCCGCCTCGCTCGACGGGCTCCCCATCGTGAAGCTCCCCGCCGGGATCCACTTCATCACGCCTAGAGTCGGGCTCTGCCAGTCCGAGCCCGGCGACGAGGACGGCGCGGACGACGAGGCCTGCGGCTCCGCAGGGATCGCCACCCCGGGCAGGAGCAGCAACAAGCAGGAGAGGAATGCGCGCATCCCGGGAGCATACGACGGCGGGGCGCCCGAGGGAATCCACGCCGCCCATGATCCCCAGGAACCTCGCCGGTCGACACCGCCCAGGCGATGCCCGAGGCAGCCGGAGCCCCCGGGAGGTCGGTTGCCACGTCGCGAGCGGTGACATGGAACGCCAGCGGCGCTCTCCCGGCCTGTTCGTGCGCCCAGGTCGCGGGAGCGAGCCCGGCCTACCCTCCCGACGCCCACTTCACCAATAGCTGGCGTTCATCATCCGTCATTGCGGTGATGTTTCCAAGGGGCATCGCACCGTTGCTCACCTGCGCACCAATCTTGGCCCGGTTCGCCTCGATGGTGGCGCGGTCGTCGAGGGCGAGCCCCTTCGGCGCGGCCACGAAGCCCGGTTGCGTGGGAGTCTGGCTATGACAGGACTGGCAGCGCGACGCGATCACCTGCTGCACGGCGGTGAGGTTGACAGCCTCCGACGCCGTGTGCCGTGGTGTCGCGCGCGTGGCCACGGCCAGGAGGACGAGGCCCAGGGCCCCGGCGACGCTCGGGAGGAAAGGACGAGGCCGACCCACCCCGGCGAGGTTGAACCCGTGCCGGATGAGCCCGCCGAGCACGCAGATCCCCACCACGAGCAACCACGCGAGCCGATGTCCCCAGATCACCGGGTAGTGGTTGCTCACCATCACGAACAAGGCTGGCAGCGTGAAGTAGTTGTTGTGGAAGCTCCGCAGCGCCCCGGCCTGCCCCCGCTCCAGCGGCGGCTCGCGCCCGGCCACCATCGCGTCGACCATCGCCCGCTGTCCGGGGATGATCACGAGGAGCACGTTGGCCGCCATGATGGTCCCGATCATCGCCCCGAGGTGCATCGTCGCCGCGCGGGCGCCGAGCAGCCCGAACAGCGCGTAGGAGGCCCCGGTGAACAGCGCGGTGCCCAGCGCCGCCAGTACCAGAGGTTGTCGCGACAGCGCGCGGCAGAGCAGGTCGTAGGCGAGGTAGCCGGCGACCAGCGACCCCGCGCCCACCCCCACCGCCGCTGCCGCGGACAGGTCGCGCACCGCCGGATCGACCATCATCGAGCGCGCGTCCATCCAGTAGGTGAGCCCCAGCAGCAAGAAGCCGGTCACCCACGTGAGGTAGGCCTCCCACTTGAACCAGTGGAGCACGCTGGGCAACTTCTCGGGCGCACCGCCGAACTTCGACACCCGGTAGAAGGCGCCGCCGTGGATCGCGAACACCTCGCCGCTCAGGCCGGGCGTGGCGTCGCCCGAGTCGACCGG
>VGRQ01000721.1 GCA_016875315.1 Deltaproteobacteria bacterium
GCAACTCGCCCGCACCCGCCGGTCCCCCAGACTTGCCGCCGCGCGCCGCCGAGAGCCGCCGACGGCGAGCCGCGAGCGGCGCCCGTGGCAAGCACAGCTCGCGGCCAAGACGCCTCCCCGTTTCGCCGCCCGTCCCGATAGCTTCCACCGATGCTGCTCCTTCTCTGCGCCTGCCTCATCAACACGGAGCTGTACCTCGAGCGCATGGCGGCGGTGACTGACGACGACGGCGACGGCTACAACGACGACGAGGGTGACTGTGCCGACGCCGACCCGGATCGCCACCCGGGCGCCGCCGAGGCCTGCGACGACGAGGACAACGACTGCGACGGCTACATCGACGAGGACATCACCGACGCCGAGGCCTGCGACGGCCTCGACAACGACTGCGACGGCCACGTCGACGAGGACATCACCGACGCCGAGGTCTGCGACGGCCTCGACAACGACTGCGACGGCGCCACCGACGAGGATCTCGACCAGACCTGGTACCTCGATGGCGACGGCGATGGCTTCGGCAATGCCGAGCGCACCAGCGTGGCCTGCGCGCAGCCCCACGGGCACGTCGCGACCGGGGACGACTGCGACGACGGCAACGACGCCACCTTTCCCGGCGCGACCGAGAGCTGCAACGGCGCGGACGACGACTGTGACGGCGCCACCGACGAGGACCTGGCCTCCCACGCCGGCTACGTGGATGCAGACGGCGACGGCTACGGCGCCGGCGACTATGACGAGGGTTGCGACGTGTCGTCGTCGGTGGTGGCCACCGGCGACGACTGCGACGACAACGACGCCACGGTGAGCCCCGGCGAGGGCGAGTCTATCGACGGTCGCGACGAGGACTGCTCCGGCGCCGCCGACGACCTCGACGCCGAGGACGATGCCATAGCCTTCGTTGCCGCCGAGCCCTACGGCTGGGCGGGCAGCGCGTTGCTGTGGGCCGACCTCGATGCCGACGGCGACGACGACCTCGTGATCGGCGCGCCCGGGCGCGAGAGCGGGGGCGACGACTGCGGGGTGTATGCGATCGATGCGGGTGACCTCGCGTCGGGCGACATGGGGCGGGCCTCGACCGTCCTCGCGGGGACCAGCACCCGCTGCGGCGCCGCCGTGGCGTGGGATGGATCGCGACTCCTCGTGGGTGCCCCCGAGGACGACGGGGGACGGGTGAGCGTCTTCAGCGGGAGCAGCCTCGCCACGGCGGCGACATGGTCGCACGCGACGGCCGGCGACGCCGGAAGCGCGCTCGCGACCGGCGGCGACGTGGACGGCGATGGCCTCGACGACGTGGCCGTGGGCGCCCCCGCCATCAGCAACGAGGATCCCCGCGACGGCACGGTGGTCCTCTTGCCGGCGAGCTCCGCGAGCGGGGAACTACTCGACCTCGCGACGGCCACCATCATCGGCACCGCCGCGCGACAGCAGTTCGGCGACCGCCTCGCCCTCGGCGACCTCGACGGCGACGGCTACGCCGACCTCGCGGTGGGCGCTCCGGAAGCGGAGGGCGGCGGACTTGCATGGCTCTTTCTGGGCGGCACCGCCCTCCCCGCCACGGCAGCCGATGCCGACGCCAGCTACGCGGGCTCGGAGTACGCCACCGCTGGGAGCGCCGTGGCCGTCGCGACCGACTGGGATGGCGACGGCGAGCGCGAGTGGTGGGTGGGTGCCTCCGGCGAGTCCGATGCCCTCGCCTTTCCCGACAACGCGCGGGGTGTCCTGGACAGCGCCGACGCCGTGGCCAGCGTGCTCGGCGAGACCGGCATCCTCGCGGCCGACGCCCTCGCCGGGGCCCACACCGGCTTGCTGATCGGGGCACCCGCCGCCATGGGTCGCGACGGTGTGATCGCATGGTTCTCGGCACCGGCGCTCGGCACCGACTTCGACGAGGCCGACGCGACCCTGGCCGGCGGCCCTGGAGCCGAGGCAGGCGCGGCGGTGGCCGCCGGGGGAAGTTGGTGGGCCGCGGGTGCGCCCGAGGCGGGCACCAGCGACGAGGGCGCCGTGTACCTCGTCGCCGCGCCCTAGCCCCTCACTCCGTCGCCAACCTCGAGAAATCCGCGAGCGAGGCGAACCTCGCCACCAGCACCCGGAGCAACCCGAGCCGGGCGGCGCGGTCGGCGGGGTCGTCGGCCATCACCATCACCGAGTCGAAGTAGGTGTCGACGAGGGGACGCAAGCCGAGGAGCGCCTCGAGTTGTCGCGACA